>JAHEBS010000028.1 GCA_024642145.1 Marivivens sp. | reverse complement strand
CGTTGCGTTGTCGTTCAGCGCGCCAAGATCCTCGCGGCCCGTCTGTTCGACATAACCGGCAATGAATTCGGACAGGTAATTGTCCGATTTTTGCTGCAGACCATCCAGTTGCTGGCGCGCATCCTCTAAACGTTGTGCGAGGATGTCCCGCGCCGCCAATGTCCGCTGAACCTTATTGGCAACCTGCTGCCTGATGTAGATATCGATCAGGCTGTTAACCATGTCGGCGGTTTCCGCTGGATCGGAAGAAGTTGCCGAAACACGGATCAGGTAAGAAAATCCGACACGTTCGATCGTGAAAATGCCGCGGACGCCGGAAACCAACGCCGAAATCAGTTGCTCGCCCGTCGGTGGCGGCGGCGGTTCCATGCCGAACAGCATCTTGATCCGGTCAAGGCGTCCGACCGACACCCCGACGTCAGCGTTTGACGCCAGTCCCTTGTCGCGGATCAACTGCAACAACACCGCATCCGACGTCAAAAGCTCGACTTCGCCGTCGATCTTATAGTCCAGCGCCGAGGTGTTATAGACTTGGCCGGGGTTATCGACAAAAACGTCGGTGTCTTGCACATACTGAACGAGCGCCGAGGTCTCGTATATGGGCGTCGCGCGGAAAATCTGGATCGCGGCGATCAAGACGCCCACGATGATGGTCAGGACAATGATCCTGTATTGCCGGCGAAGGGTTCCCCAAATCGCGGCAAGGTCGATTTCAGAATCGTCCATAAACAACAACCCATTGATAAAAAGCTTGGTCTTTATACCTGCTAGCTATCACTATTGAAGATGCAAAAATTGGACCTTGCCCTTGGGATCGCGCAGATCGACCCGAGCCGCGGTCAGTAAACCCGTTGCATAGGCATTCGTATCCAGACTTATACGCATTGGCGTGATCTGCGGCGCAAGCAGGGGCGTGTGTCCGTGAACAACGATGCGATCCCAGTGACCGGTCGGGATCATAAAGCCTTCGCGCGACCACATGAAATCTTGTGGGGTCTGCGCAGTGATCGGGCGCAGCGGATCAACGCCTGCGTGGACAAACAGGTAGGGCGCGGCGTCAGCCGCATGCGGAAGTTCGCGCAGAAACGCGATATGCGCGGCGGGAATATTGGCGTCGATCAGTTGTTGCCACTGGCGCGCGCCTATCCGGTCGCGCTGTTCGTCGGACAAATAGAGCCCGTAGGAGTTGAGCGTTTCCATACCCCCAAATTCCAGCCAGCCCGCGGCAGAGCTTGGCGCGTCCATAAAGCCAAGCATCATATCTTCGTGGTTGCCCCGCAGGACATGGCGCGCCAGCCCCGCCACGTTGGGTTGGGTCAGCATGTCCAGAAGATGCGCCGTCATCGGGCCTCGGTCCACGACATCGCCCAGATAAAGGATCAGACTACGCTCTGGGTCGTCGCCATAGGCTGCGATCTCGATAGCGATTTCCTCTTCCATCGTCTGGGCCAGCCGATAGCAACCATGCACGTCCCCGATGGCGTAAACGACGTCAAAGGCACTGATGTCCAGCCATCGCGGCGCGTCCCCACTGGCCTGCGTCCGCGCCGATTTGCCAAATGGCCATCTCATGCGGTCACGTCCGCGCCGCTGCGGTCGCGGGCAAGAGCCACGGCCAGAAGAACGACGTAAGTGTAGGTGATGGCAGGGATTTCAAACGAGAAATCGACCATCGAATGGACAGCTGCGATCAGGCTCGCGGCAAGCGCGGCGTCAATGATACCCGCCCGCCACAGGGTCGCGTCGGACCTGCGGCGCCATAGGGTTAAACAAAGCAGCAAGGCCGTCAAAGGCGGCAACGACCCCAAGAACAGCCCCGTTTCTGCCCATAGTTCCAGATAGGTATTATGGGCATCGAGCCATCTACGGTCCGGCGTAACCGAAAGGTCCTGCACCTGCCGGAACGCGGTCGCAAAGCTGTCGAGTCCGGTTCCGGTCCATGGATGGGCCGCGACCATATCCTGCCAGACATTACGGTAGAGGTCCCATCGCGCATCGCTGCTCAATCCTTGGGTGCCCAGTCGTTCCAGCAACGTATCGCCATTAAACCAGACGACGGTCGCGGCGCCGCCCAGAACAACGACGAAACCCAAAGTTGCCCAGAACCAGCCCTTCTCGTCACGAACCCGACGTTGGGTCCAAAGCCATAGGACCGTGACCGCGCCCAGAACCGTGACGAAAACCCCCATTCGCGAGCCCGAGGCCAGAGCGGCCACCAAAAAGAGGCCCGCAAGGACGAATTGCATGACCGAGAGCAGCCACTGTTCTATGGAATTGGCCTCGCGCCTGCGTTGGGTCGACGCCGCGCGGCCCACCCGCTTTGCCAAGGCTCCGGCAAGCGCGATGGCGGCGGCGATGGCCATGTAAGTGGCAAAGTTATTGCGGTTGATGAAGGGTGCGCTGGCAAAACCGTCATGCGCCTTTTCAAAGAAAACGGGAACGCCCGACCGCGCCGCGACCAGCCCGTAGGCGGCAAAAGCCGCCATGACCCACCGCAGATAGGCGACAAAGCTCTTGGCCCGTTCCTCGCTGACAAAGGCTTGCGCGGCCAGATAGAAGGCGCCGGCATAGGAAAGCGTCCGCAAGATCCCGTAAAGAACATCGACGCGCGAACCGCCCGCTAGGCCCAAAAGGCCAATGCCCGCAACCACAACGATATAGAGCCCATAGAGATAGGCGGCCCATCGCACCTCGCCAAAATCAAAGCGCGGTCGCGCGCGGCTGCGCGCCATGGCCCAGAAATAGAGGGCAAGCCCCAGAAAGACCCAAGCCGATGTGAAAAGCCAAAGTTGCGGACGGTTCGCCCCGATCAACAACGGCGACAGCATCGATACGCTGACAAAAAAACCGGCAATCCCGTTGGCCAGACTGCGCGCAGAACCTGCCATCACTGCACCTCGCGGCGCAGAGCGCGTAGAAAGCGGGCGCGCTCTACATCGGTCATACGTTCTGCCAGAACGATCAACGTCTCGCGCATCGCCGCATAGTCCACATAAAGCCGCGCGATTTCGGTCAGGCCAGAGTCAGTCACGACCAGCGGCCTCAACTCGGCCAAGAGATAGTCGTCGGTAATCAGCCTCGGGTCCTGCCCGTAGATCTTGCGGGCAAGGCTCAGCCGGCGCAGGGCCAACCATTGATCCGCAGGTGCAAGGTTTTGCGCGCGTTGCAGACCCGCCGCGGTCGCGTCGGCCTCACCTTGCTGCCATGCCGCAAGAGCCTCGATCAGTTCATCCTCGGCGGTCGCCCGTCCGCCCGCCTGCACCGCGGCGGCAAAATCCGCGCAGTTCTGCGCGACGCCCCGCTGCGTGTCTTGGTCGAAAAATCCAAGCTCCCAGCCCGTAAGCGCATAGATGCAGCTATTGCCGACAGCGATTTCAAGGCGGGACGAAAGCGGCGGCAATTCGTGCGGCCGCGACCAATAGGCGACACCCGGTTGACCGATCTCGGGCAAATCAAGCACCCAAGCCGTCTCGCGCAGGGCCAGAGTCAGCGCGCCGCCCGCCAGCAATGCCGACAGACCACCCAGCAAAAGCATCGATTGCCTGCGCAGCGAAATCAAACGGCCACCCAACTCATTTCCCAGGCGGCACAACCCGCCTTGCCCCCCCTGCGCTTAAACCGGAAATCGGGCAGTCGCGCAACCGGACCCGCCCCGACGGCACGGGATGTTGAAAACATGTGCCTTTTGATCGTTCAAGCGGGGATGATGTTGGCCGAAAAACGTGCAACGCTGGCAAAGGCCGCGCTAGAGGCCCACCGGCGACAATCGATCAAGCAGTCTGGGAAAATCAGTTCGTGAATCTTGCGTTTCTTTTCAGTCAAATCCGGCCTTATCGCATGGGCCTTGCGCTGATCATGCTGTTGAATTTTGGCGAGGCGGCGGTGACGCTGATGGTGCCATGGTTCGGTGCCAACTTTGGCGCAAGCCTGATCGCGGGCAGTTTGGCCGAGCAGGGCGCCTTGCTGACGCTTGCCATCATCTTTGGGCTTTTGGTGGTTCAATCCTTGGTGCGATTGGGCGGCGGCTATCTGAATGCCGTGGTTTCGGAATCGATCCTCGCCGATCTTCGCACCCGCATCTTCGACCATGTCCAGCGCCTGCCCCTCGCCTACCACCATGGCCGGAGGCGTGGCGACATCATCGCACTCTTGACCCAAGAAAGCGCGCGGCTGAGCGATTTTGTCTCGCGCACATTGGTGGGCCTGCCCGCGCAAATCTTGACCGCCGCAGGCGCCAGCCTTTTGATCCTGACGATAGACCCCGTGCTGGCGATCCTCGTGCCCTTGCTGATCGTGGTCTTCTACCTGACCATGCGCGTTCTGGGACGGCGGTTCCGACAACTGGGGCAAGAAATCCAAGCCGCCGATGCCGAGGCGATCGCGCTGGCCGAGGAAAATCTCGACCTGTTACCCGCCATCAAATCCTTCACCATCGAAAGCGTGGAAAGCAGGCGCTATCGCACCCAGATCGAGTTGCAGAAGACGCTGCAACTGCGCCTGACGCGGCTCAACAATTTTCTGGGGCCGATGATCAACCTAACGGTTTCGGCCTCGGTACTGGCGCTGTTGTTCTTTGCCGGACGCAAGCTTGACGCCGGAACGATGACATCGACCGAACTGTTGCGGTTTTTGCTTTATGTCGCGGTTCTGGTGCGGCCGGTCTCGGACCTTTCCTTCATCTATGGTCAGATCCAGACCGCGCGGGGAACATTGGCGCGGATCGCGTCTACCTTGGCGGCCGAGGTCGAGGCGGTGGACCCGCCCCAAGGCGCCGCGCCGCGCATTCGCGGCGATATCGTCTTTGACAACGTGACGTTCGCCTACCCCGAGCGGACGCCTGCGGTGCATGGTCTGAATTTCGCGGTGCGCGCGGGGCAGGCTATCGCCATCACGGGCGAAAATGGCGCGGGAAAATCCACGGCGGTGGCGCTGTTGATGGGTTTTTATCGGCCCGAAGGGGGGCGCATTCTGCTGGACGGGCAGGATATCGCGGAAATGCCGCTTGCGCGTCTTCGGGCCGCAATCGGCTATGTTCCGCAGACGCGGCACCTGCGTAACGGCAGCGTCTGGGATAACATTGTCTTCGGCAACGCCAATGCCACCAAGTCGCAGGTCGAGGCCGCCGCGCGGATCGCGCAGGCCCATGAATTCGTCTGCAACCTGCCCAATGGCTATGACACCCAGATCGGCGACAAGGGCGTGCGGCTTTCGGGTGGGCAAAGACAGCGGATCGCGCTGGCCCGCGCCTTGCTGAAAGACCCGCCCATTCTGATTTTGGACGAGGCAACCTCGATGTATGACCTCGAAGGCGAAGCGGCCTTTATCGCAGGATCGCGTGAGGCGCTTGCCGGCAGGACGGTGATCTTGATCACGCACCGACCGGCAAGCCTTGCACTGGCCAGCCGGACATTCCACATGGCCGATGGCAAGATCGGCGAAACCGCATCAGGTTGAACCATGGCCCCACAGGCTGTAATCGGGGTTTGGTGCGGTTGCGCACGTGTTTGTTGGATCATTCAAGGGTAGAACCGCCAGATGGCAGCTATAGACAGCACCACGACCTACACGCCCAACCCCGAAGTGATGACCAGTCGCGTCGGCGGTGAATTGGTGCTTTTGCATGTCGAAAGCGGCGTCTATTTCGGCATCGATCCGGTCGGCACGGTGGTGTGGGAAAGCCTCAAGCTGGGCCAGACGCCCGCGCAGATCATCGCCACCATCGGCGCGGAATACGCAGACGTCCCCCCCGAGATGTCCGAGCAGGTAACAGGGTTCTTGCAAGACCTGCTTGACCGCGAAATCATCGTTCCGGCCTGATCCATGAGCCGGATCTTGCGCCTGATCCGAAAACTACCCGCCGCGATCAACCTTGCGCCGCGTGAATGGCTGGATTTGGTGCATGCGGTCGGGGCCTTGCGCCACGCGCTGCGCCAGACCCGCAGGTTGTCCGCCGGACAGGTCTTGGCTGCCCCGCAGCCCGCCCCCGCCCAGCCCTTGCCCGAAGCCACGGCGCGACAGGTGGCACGGGTGCGGATCGCCGTGCAGCGCGCAGCATCGATCGTGCCGTTTCGCTCTGATTGCCTGATTCAGGCCTATGCCGCCCGCCAATGGCTGGCCGAAGACGGCATCGCATCTGACCTGAAACTCGGGGCGCGGCGTGACGCCAAGGGTGGGCTCGACGCCCACGCTTGGCTGGTCTGGAATGGCGAGGTCGTGACTGGCGGCGACATCTCGGGCTTTCAGCCCTTCGCCTGACCTATCTGGCGCGAACCTTGCGTTCCATCACCCGCGCGAACAGGGCGGGCGACAATCGGTTCAGCAGGTAGGACAGCCGCGCCACACGCCCCACCGGAATAAAGTCACGCCCACGCGCCAAACCCGCCACGATCACCCGCGCAGCGTCATCGGGCGTCATGTAATCCACCCCGTCCGCCGCGGCACCAGGCCTGCCGATACCAGCCGCTTGCGGCGCGGCCCTGCCGGTATTGGTCGCCACAAAACTGGGGGCGGCAATCACGCACCGCACGCCATGGGCCTTTTCTTCGGACCGCAGCGACTTGAAGAACCCCTCAAGCGCGTGCTTGCTGGCGGCATAGGCGGTGCGACGGATCAGGGGCGAAAAACCCGCCACCGAGGAAATGGCCAGATGCGTGCCTTTGCCCGCGCGCACCTCTGCCCGCAGTGCATGGGCCAGATTGACCGCCGCGAAATAGTTGATGTCGAAAACGCGCCGATGCGCGGCCTCGGTCAGATCATCGAAGGGGCCGATCCATGTCACGCCCGCGTTATAGATCACCAGATCAATCGCAGGATGCTGCGCGCGGATTTCCGCACCGAGCCTTTCCATCGCCGCGTCATCGGTCAGATCGCAGGCAAAGGTTTTGCGGTTTGCATCAGGGGGCAGCGCATCCAGCGCGGGGCCCGCCAGATCGATCAGGATTGTCCGATAACCCTTTGCCCGCAGCGCCGCATCCAGCGCGCGCCCCAGCCCGCCCGCGCCGCCGGTGATAAGTGCGACGGGCGCGCTCATAACCCCGCCGCCTTGCGCCACAGCTCGAAAACCTCGGTGCTGGTCAGGGTCGGCGCATAACCAAAGTCGCGTTTGAGCGCTGCGTTGTCCAAGACCGGACGAAACTGCAAAAAGCCGACCTGCGCAGGCCCGTATTTCGACAGACCAAGCGGATGGGCAATCGCCAAGGCGGCCTTCAACGCCCAGGCTGGCAACCGCAGAACGGGTTTGCCCAGCCGCGCCGCCAGATCCGAGACGCCCAGCGCGCCGTCACCAGCGACGTTGTAGATGCCCGCTGGCCCGTCCAGAGCCGCGCGTTGCAAGATACGGGCCAGATCTTCGGTCCAGATGAACACGAAAGGGCTTTCGCTGCCGGTGACAGCCAATAGCCGTGCCTTGTGGAAAAGCGCGGTGATCTGGTTTTCGAGCCCCGCGCCCAGCACCGTGCCCACCCGCAAGATCACCTGTTCCAGTTGCGGCGCATCCCTGCGCGCGACCGCCAACATTTCTTCGACCTGTCGTTTGTGGTCGGCATAGGGGAATTCGACGTTGCCGCGCAGGGGATCGCCCTCGCGCAGCGGCACCGGATTGTCGGCGTGGTAACCATAGGCCGCACCCGACGAGGTGACGACAAGCCGTTTTACGTCATGGCGGATCGCGGCTTCGAGGACATTGCGACTGCCCACCACATCGACCTCATGGGCAAATGCGCGGGTCGAGGGCGTCACGATCGAGGCAAGATGCACCACGACATCGGGCCTATGCGCCGCGATGACCCGCTCGGGGTCGGTCGTGCGGACATCAAGCGTCTCGAACTTGACCCCTGTGGCAAGGTCGGCGGGCTTGCGGATGTCCGAGGCGATAACCTCGATCCCGTCTTGGCCCGCCAAGAGCGACAGAAACGCCGAACCGACCGCACCCGTAGCGCCGGTCACCAGTATCTTGGTCATCGCGCCGCCTCGGTCCGTCCCATCCACCAAGCAAGCCCAATGCCCGAAACCGCGTGCCAGATACCCCAGAAGGCCGCGACCACGGCCATGCCGCCAAGCCCGCCAAAGAAGCTGAAGATCAGCACCAGCCCAAGGCCCGAATTCTGGATGCCGGTTTCAATGGTGACAGAGCGGCGGTCATAGGGCGACAGGCGGGCGACGGTCGCGGTCAGATAGCCGCTCAGCAGCGCCAGCCCGTTATGTGCAAAGACCAGCACCGCCACGTATTTGGCATAGGCGAGGAAAAAGTCCCAATTTGCCTGCAGGGCCAGAACGATAAAGGCCAGAAAGATGACCATCGACAGGTTCTGCAGCGGGCGGCGAATGCGGTTCGTCAGCATCGGCAGCTTGGCATTGACCAATACGCCCAGCGCCAGTGGCAGGGCCAGCATCAGCGTCACCGTCATCAGGATTTGCACCGGATCGATGGTGATTGCCTGCAAAATCTCGCGCGTGGGACCATAGAGACTGCCCCAGAAGGCGATGTTGAGCGGGGTAAAGAGGATTGCGCCGATAGTGGCAAATGCGGTCAGCGAAACCGAAAGCGCGGCGTTGCCGCCCGCGCGATGGGTGATGAAATTCGAAATATTCCCACCCGGGCAGGCCGCCACAAGGATCAGCCCCAAGGCAATCGACGGGCGCGGCGCGGCGATCAGCACCAACAGAAATGTGGTGGCCGGCAGAACCAGAAACTGTGCGATCAGGCCCACGGCAACGGCCTTGGGGGCTTTGAGAACGCGCGCGAAATCCTCGCCCTTGAGGTCGAGCGCGATCGAAAACATCACGATCGCCAGAATTGCGTTCAGCAGCATCAGGCTAGAAGGGCTGAAGTTCAGAAGAATATCGTCAATGTCGGTCATGATGCCTCCCCGGCAAGCCGCTTGATCCAGCCTGTAACGGCTTTTCTGTAGGTCGCTTTGTCAACGTAATAGGCCATGCGGGCCAGCTTGAGATATTTCATGCCGCCGGTCGCGCGCACGAACCCGCGCGCCTTTTCGGCCTTGAGCGCCGTGGCACCCGCCGTTCCGGCGCGCAGCCCTTTGATATAACGCGCCACCATCTCGGCCTGTTCATGGCGGCCTTGCCAGCCGAGGCCCGAGGCCTCGACCATGCCCAGCACAAACAGATCGTCACGGTCGGGCAACATGCAGTTGAGATAAAGATGCGGGGCGTGGTCTTGCCAGTTCAACAGCGCCTTGTCGATGAACGGGTAGTGCAGGCGATAGCCCGTTGCGGCAAGGATCATGTCATAATCGGCGCTGGTTCCGTCCTTGAAATGCACGGTCTTGCCGTCAAGGCGATCGATATCGGGCCGCACCTTCAGATCGCCATGGCCTGCGTGGAACAAGACCAGCGAGTTGACCACAGGGTGGCTTTCGTAGAGCGCGTAATCGGGCTTGGGAAAGCCATATCGCTGCGGATTACCCACGAACCATTTCAGGATCACTCCGTCGACACGTCGTTTGAGCCACATAGGCAGCTTGATCATGCCACCCAGCGTATCTGCGGGTTTGCCGAATACGTATTTGGGCACAAAGTAATAACCGCGCCGCATCGACAGATCGCAGCTGATCCCGTGATGGATCGCATCGACCGCGATGTCACAACCCGAATTGCCAGCGCCCACCACCAAGACCCGCTTGCCCGCAAACTGGCGGGGATCGCGGTATTGGGCGGCGTGAATGATCTCGCCATCGAACCGGCCCTTGAACTGCGGCAGGTTGGGTTCAGCCAGCGTGCCATTTGCGATCAGCACACCTGCGAAATGGGCGCTATGTTCCTTGCCGTCCGCCGCGCGCCACGTCACTTGCCACGGCGCGCCCTGCCCGCCTGTGGGTTTGCAAGACAGGACCTCGCAGCCGAACTTGTAGGAATTGTAGAGATCGAAATGGCGGGCAAAGTCCTGAAAATAGGCCTTCATCTCGCGGTGCGAGGGGTAATCGGCCACCTCGTCCTTCATCGGGAAATCCGCGAATTCGGTCATGCGCTTGGACGAGATGAGATGCGCGGATTCGTACATGGTCGAACGCGGTGCCTCGATATCCCACAGGCCACCTACGTCGGTGTTCAGCTCGAACCCCTGAAAGGCGATGCCCTGCTCGCGCAGCACCTTGGCCATGGCAAGCCCCATGGGTCCGGCCCCGATCAACGCAAAACAATCGGACGCGGCCACTGCTGGCGCCCCGTTTACCTTCGGCATCGTTATTCCCTCGAACTCCCAATTCGTTGAATTAAATTGAACGACCGTTAAATATAAGGCAACCTATTTTTGTGATGATGACCCAAACCACTGATAGGCCACGGCTTCGCGCGCCCAGCAAACGTTCGCTGGCGACGAAAACGCGCATCCTCGATTCGGCCGAGCGCCTGTTTGCGGCCCGCGGGTTCGACGGCGCTTCGATCCGCGATATCGCCAAGGATGCGCGCGTGCAGGGCGCGCTGGTGGCCCATCATGGCGGCAGCAAGGAAGAGCTGTTTTACAAGGTGGTCGCCCGCCGCGCCGAGGAACTGGCCGCGCTGCGGATCGCTGCGCTGAACGCGGCACTTGCCCAAGGAACGCCCAGCCTGCGCGACGTGTTGCGGTCTTTTGTCCAGCCGCTTTTCGACAAGGTGCAGGGGGGCGACGCGGCATGGGCCGCCTATGGCAGGTTGATTGCCTTTGTATCGGCGGATGAACGGTGGCGCGATCTGGCGCGGGACTGTTTCGACCCGACCGCGCGGGTCTTTATCGCGACAATCGGCGGGATGATCCCCAAGGCCCGCCCCGAGGCCGTCGCCGCCCGCTTTGTCTTTATGGTCTCTGCCAGCCTGTCGATCATCACCTCGACTTGGCGCGTCCAGACACTGTCGCAAGAGGGCGCGACCTACGATCTGGTCGAGGATCTGCTCAACTTCGCAACCGCAGGTTTCGAGGCGCTCTGAACCGCGCGGCTTACGCAGTAATTACGGCACATTTTCTTGGTTTCCTTTGACAGAAACGTCGGGGTCGCTAGTCTTTGGCCCATATTGCCTGCGTTTTAACGTAAAGAGTTTCCGCCGCTCCCGAACGGGACAAGTCGAGAAAATGACGCGCCAGCATGGGCCCTGCGTCAAGCCACTCGACCAAGGCCATTGAGATATTTGCCCGCCCGTCATCGCGCCTGTGAATTTACGCAGCCGCAAGCCGTCAAAACCAACAATCATTGCCGGGACACCGCGGCAATGGGGTAATATCCAGATCAGGCGGACATTGCCCACACGGGGAGAGCCGAGCGATGGAAGCGGACAGTCCGACAGAGCAGCCGGTGGCTCAGGCCGCGCCGTTGAGTTCGTTTTTCTCGGCAATGCATCTGCGGCGTCTGCAAAAGATGCACGACAGCGAACATGACCCTTCGGCGGAACCTTACAAGGGCGCGTTTTTGTTCATCGACATGGTGGCGTTCACCAGTCTGGGCGAAAGACTGAGCAAACAGGGCGTCAAAGGGGCCGAGGTTCTGTCAGCCGTCTTGCACGACTATTACGTGCCGATCCTTGCCACCATTCAACAACATGGCGGGGACGTGCTGTTTTTCGGCGGCGATGCGCTGGGGATCGTCTGGCTGGCCGATGACGCCGCCGAGGCCGGATTGCGCGCGGCACAGTGCGCGCTGGCCATTCAGGCGATGATCCCCAATGTCAGGTCGGTTCTGGATGCGCCGCTCGCCTTTCGTGCATCGCTGGGGATTGGCGCGATGGAGGCATTGGTCGTGGGTGGCCTTGACGCAAGCTGGCTGCATCTGGTGCGGGGCGAGGCCATCGAACAGGCCTGCCAGGCAGACCGTCACAGTGCCGGCGGCGCGGTGGCAATTTCCGAGGCCAGCGCCAAATGGCTAGAACCTAGCGCGCCGGTCTTTAGCCCCCTTGCCGACGGGTTCCTGCGCATTGAACGTATCGGCCATGAAACCGCGCCGGCGCCATTGGCCATTCCCGAAATTGCCGCTGGCCACGCATTGTCGCTGGGCGCGGGCCTGAACGAGGCGGTCAACCGGCTGCTTCATGCACCCGCCGGCGTGGCCGCCTCGGAATTTCGCCGGACAACTGTCCTGTTTTGCGACATCTCGGGCACCGACCTGACGCATCTGCACCATGCCGTCTGTCACGCGCAACAAGAGGCCCTACGCTTTGACGGCATCGTTTATCATCTGGTCGAAGATGACAAAGGCACGGGCCTGATCATCGTATTCGGCCTGCCCGGCAACACCCATGCCGACGACCAGATGCGCGCGCTTTTGCTGGCCAAGCGTCTGGGCGCGAATTTTGCCGCATTGGGCATTGCCCCGCGGATCGGCATTTCCACGGGCACGGCATTTTGTGGCCCTCTGGGGTCGGACTATCGCCAGCATTATTCGGTGATCGGCAGTTCCATCAATCTGGCTGCGCGACTGATGGCCATGGCGCACCCGGGTCAGGTGCTTTGCGACAACCACACCCGCAAGCTGGCAAACGAGGGCTTCGGCTTTCAAGAGGCGGGCTGGACGCATCTCAAGGGCTTTGCGGATCCGGTGCAAATTTTCGAACCCGGCGAACAACGCGCGCCAGACGAAACCCGCTCGGCCGAAACCGAAATCGTGGGTCGGGACCGCGAGATTGCCGAAGTCGTGGCCTTGGCCACCGCACCTGCCGGCAGTGACCTGTCAAAGCTGATCGTCATCCGCGCCGATGCCGGCGTGGGCAAGTCACTGTTTCTACAAAAACTGCGGACGATCTTGGCGGACAAGGGCATCCATGCGGTACGGGGCAATACGGATGCCTTTGAAACCGAAACCGCCTATTTCGCGTTCCGCGACATCGCGCGGCACTGGTGCGGTCTGGAAAAGAACACCGCCGCCGAACCGGCGCTTTTGCACCTGCAGGCCCAATTGCAGGACATGCCCGACCTGCTGCCGCTTGCGCCGTTGTTGGGGCAGGTTCTGGGGTTCGATTTCCCTGAAACCGATCTGACGCGCGCGCTGCGTGGTCAGCTTCGGTCGGACAACACGCGGCGGGTTCTGTTGCATCTGGCCAAACGCAGTTTCGAGCGGGATCCGGCTGTTCTTTTGATCGAGGACGCCCACTGGATGGACGGCGCCTCTTGGTCTTTCCTCGAACATCTTTTGACCAACCTGCCCTCGCTTCTGGTGCTGATGTCCACGCGCCCCAAGATGGAAAAGGCCAGCGACGGCGCCCGCGTTGTCGAAGGCCCGTGGGCGCATATCGTCGAGCTTCGCCCGATTACGCGACCGCAAACGGAAGAGCTGATCCGTGCGCAGCTTTCGGTGTCAGATGTCTCGGCCGCGGCGTTGGATCTGGTCTTCGACCGCGCCGAAGGCAACCCGCTGTTCATCAAGGAAATCGTCAACGCGCTGTTGGAGACGGGCGATTTGCAGGTCGCGAAGTCACGGGTGGACTTGCGCGCGCATGAACTGGGCGAGATCGCGGTTCCCGACACGCTGAACGGGGTTATCACCTCGCGTATCGACCGCCTGCCCACCGAGCTGCAAATTACCATCAAGGCCGCCGCCGTATTGGGCCGCACTTTCGACACCGATCTTTTGCATGCGGTTCATCCGCTGCACACCGACGTCGAAAAACTATCCAAACAGTTGGAACAGCTAGAGGAAAACGGCTTTCTTGTCGGCACGGGCGGACATCAGGATTATACGTTTCACCACGCGCTGACTCGCGATGCCGCCTATAACCTGTTGTCCTTCGCCCAACGCGAAACGCTGCACCACGAGGCGGCTCTGGCGCTCGAGGCAAAATATGCGGGTCGCACGGATCAGGTGAACGCCCGTCTGGGTTATCACTTCCGCATGGCGGGCGTGCGCGACAAGGCGGCCTTGCATCTGGCCGCCGCCGGGGCCACCGCATTGGACGCATATGCCAGCCGCGACGCGGTCGAGTTGTTGACCACCGCGTTGACGCTGGACGAAGAATTCCGCGGCGCGATCACCGAGCCCGACTTTGCACGCACCTACTGGTGCCGCATGATCGGGCAGGCCCATTACAATCTGGACGACCAGCCAGAGGCCGCCAACTGGTATCGCCGTGCCATCAAAGAAGCGGGCGTTGCGCCGCGTATGCGTGTCTTGGGGATATTGCCAACCCTGATGCGCGCGATTTTTCGACCGGAAACGCTGGACCGCCCGCCCTCGCCCAAGCTGACCGAAAAGGATCGCGAAAGGATCGCGCATGGTCTTGGATCGGCCAGCGAATTGGGGATCATCTACCTTTGGGAAAGCGCCTTGGGCCGTTTTGCGTTGAATGCGGTCAATCAGGTGCGCATCGCGCGGATCGTCGGCCCGACCGAGGAAACCGCCTCGGCGATCGCCACGATGGCCTTTTTGATGTCCTCGGCCGGACTGCACCGCAAATCGGAAAAAGTGGTCCAGCAGGCCGTGCGCATGGCTACCGATTATGACCACATCGGCCAGATCGTATCGACCCATGTCATGGCCGGCATGGTCTTTACCCAAAATGGGGCACCCGCGCTGGGCCTGCCCTATTTCGAGGCCGCCGACAACAATTCGAGCGACCTGATCAGCGGCGTCTGGCGTCATCGCAGCAAGTTCATGCTGGCCGATGCCGTGATGTGGTTGGGCCAATATACCCGCGCGCATGATCTGTTTCTCGATACCGCCAAACTGTCCCATAACGCCGAACCGCATACGGCGGCGCTTGCGACCGCTCTGGCCTCGCTCAGCCTGCTGCGGATGGGCAGGCCCGAACAGGCGGTCGAGTTGCTGCAGGGCCCCGATGGCGTCGCCTACGCGCGCGAATGCGGTGTCCCGACCACGGCAATTGCCAGTCTGGGCGTTCTGGCCGAGGCACGTCTTGCCTTGGGCAATAAACAGGCCGCCCTGTCCGCCGCATCCGAAGCCGAGGCGCAGGCCACCGCCAAGGACGATGGCACCGGCTATTACAGCGGGCTGTTCGGCTATGGCTCGATCCTCAGTGTGCGGACGCAGACGGGCGATCTGGGCGCCGATGCAAAGCGCGGCGGTGATGCGGCGCGGCAAGATCTGAGAAAGATCGCCAAGATCACGATGGTCGCGCCGCTGGGCAAGGCCAGCCTCAGGCTGTGGAAGGCCATGTATGCCCTGCAAAGTGGCAAGACCGCCAAGGCCAAACGCCTATTGGAACGCGCCGTGATCGCCGCGACGCAGGCCCAGCAACCCTTTGAACGCGGCCGCAGCATCGTGGAACTGGCAAAGCTTAGCGAGGGCGAGCAGAAGAACCAGCTGCTGCAACAGGCCGCCGAGATTTTTGAAACCCACAAGATGCCTCTGGAACTGGCGCTCGCCCGCGCTCACGTCCAGCACTGAGGGGACGACGCATGAACAAGACAAAGGTCGTGATCCTCGGTGCCGGTCCCGCTGGTCTGGCCGCGGCCTATGGGCTTTCGGCCAATCAGCGACTGCGGGACCGCTACGATGTCACCATCTATCAGGCCGGATGGCGGGCGGGCGGCAAATGCGCCTCGGGCCGTGCGGGGCCGGAAAACCGGATTGTGCAGAACGGCACACATTACCTGTTTGGCTGCTACGACAGCACCTTGGCGGTGATGCGCAACGCATATGCCGAACTGGGCCAGACGGGCGTCAACGATTTCGGCGACTATGACAAATCGCTGTTGCCGCGCGACATGTTGGCCCTGAAACACAGGTTTCGCGGCAAGTGGCGGCTATGGCCGATCCCGCTGCCGTCGAACACATCGGTTCCGGGACTGGACACCGGCAATCTGCGGCCCGTCGATTACCTGTCGATGTTTCTGCAAATGCTGGTGACCTTTGTTCTAGGGGCCAATCTGGGCCACAAATTGCGCCCGTCATCGCCCTTTGACACCGACAGACCCATGGCGCTGCGCGCGATCTATGCGGTGGTCTGGCCAGTGCTGCTGGTGGTGTCTTGGGCAATCTGGGCCCTGTCACTGCTGTTCACGCATCTGGTCGCGGATCTGCTGTGGCTATGCGGCGATCGCCATTATCTGAGTGTGGCGAAACTCTTGTCCGGTCTCAGAGCCATCAATCGCGGACTGTTGCAAAGGCCCGCACAAAGGATTTGGACCCTCTTTCAGGTCTTCACCAGTTTCGATTTCGCCTGCACGGTCGGGATCGGTCTTTTGCGCGACAAGGTGCCTGCGCTGGGTCTGAGCGCCATCGAGAACGATGAATTCACCGCTTGGCTGGCCAAGCATGGCGCGGCTGAACAGACGCTGGCCGCGCCTTTTGTGTCCACGTGGTATGACGCCGTGGCTGCCTATGAAGACGGCGACCCTGCCAAGCCAAACCTGTCCGCGGGCGTCAGCATGATGGCGATCTACCGCGCGCTGTTGACCTTCAAGGGCCATTTCGCCTTTCAGATGCGCGCCGAGGTGGGTGATACCTTTGTGGGGCCGGTTTATGAATGCCTGCGCCGTCGCGGGGTCAAGTTTCGCTTTTTCCATCGGGTCTGGGACATCATCCCCGGCGACGGTGATCTGATCAACGAAATCTCGATCGAACAACAGGTCGCTCTGACCTCGGGCGATCCCGAAAGCTATGCGCCCTTTATCACCGTCGGCGGGCTCAAGGTCTGGCCCGAGGCCCCGAACTGGGATCAGCTTGATCTGCCACCGGACCAGCGCCCCGCGGATCTGGATTCGTTTTACACCACTTGGCGCGGCCAAACCCTGCCCCCGCTGCGCCGAGGCCGCGATTTCGACGCCTTGGTGCTGGCGATGCCTGTGGCAAGCCTGCCCACCTCTTGTTCGCGCATCCTTGAGCGGTCCGAAAAATGGCGCGACATGGTCAAGAACCTGCCCGGCGTCGAGTCACAGACCATGCGGCTCTATTTCGACGCGACCTTGCAGGACCTTGGCTGGAACCTGCCCACGCCGATCCTGTCCAGCTACGCCATGCCTTTTGCCACATGGGAGGACAACGGCCATCTTGCCGAGGTCGAGACATGGCCCGCGGGCAAGGCACCCAAATCCATTGCCACCCTCTTTGGGCCCCTGCCGGCTCCGCATCTGTCACCGCCGCATACCGACACCGGCTATCCGCAGACGCAAAATGATGTCGTCACCCAAAACACGCTGAACTTCTTGCAAAACGACATCGGCGGCATCTGGCCCGGCGCGACCGCGCCGAGCGACCCCAACGCGATCGATTGGGCCAAGCTTGTTGACCTGCACGGCAACCCGACCGGTCCTGCGCGGATGAACTTTCAATATCTGCGCGCCAACTGCGGCCCGCTGCAACGCTATACCGTGGCGCAGGCAGGCACGGCCAAGCATCGGCTACCCTCGGACAACTCGCAGTTTTCAAACATGATGCTCGCGGGGGACTGGACACAAAACCATTATCTGATCGGCAGCGTCGAGGGCGCGATCATGTCCGGCCTGCAAGCCAGCCGAAAGATCTGCGGCTACCCCGAAATTGTTCCCGGTGAAAATACCGGGCTTTGACCCATTCGACTGCGGTCGCAGCCAAGAAGCGAGAGAACCCCATGCCCCAGAAAAAAAAGATTGCGGTGCTCGGCGGCGGACCCTCGGCGCTCGCGGCGGTTTACTGGCTGACCTCGACACAGGCCCTGCGTGACCGCTACGACATCACCGTTTACCAGATGGGCTGGCGTCTTGGCGGCAAGGGCGCCAGTGGGCGCGGCGCGCACGGGCGCATTCTGGAACACGGGCTGCATATCCTGTTCGGCTTTTACCAGAACTTTTTCTTCATGATGCGCCACGCCTATGGCGAGTTGCGCCGCCCCGAAGGCCATCCCCTGCGCACTTGGCGGCACGCATTCCATCCGGGCGGCGTTGGCATCGAAGAGGAATATGTGCAGGGCGCGTGGGACCCATGGGTTATCGTTTTCCCGCGCAATACGGCGGTGCCGGGCTCGGGCGGGGCCTTGCCGGGGCTGTTTCAATATCTGGCCATGTTTGTGCAAGGCGTCGTCACGCTGCTCTTTGGCTGGCGCATCGGATACGCGCTGACCAGCCGTTACTATGCCAGCGGCAAGGACTGGGAACAGGGGATCGACCCGCCCTTGGGCGGGGCAGAGCCATGGACGACCGTTGTCCTTTTCAAGCTGATTGCAGGTCTGATGACGGCGCTCACATGGGTTGCGCGCTTCATCAATCGCTATGTGCCTTGGGTGATGGATGCCTTGACCGCCGTGCGCCAGTTCATCTGGCTGTTCCTGTTGCGGCTGGCGCGGATGAACCGGCGGTCACACCGGTTCTGGCTCGACCTTGACGCGATCTTTGCCATCCTGCGCGGGATCATCACCGACGGCCTGATGCTACCTGGAGGTTTCAAGGCCATCGACGATCTGGATTTCCGCGTCTGGCTGCTGCGTCACGGGCTGCACCACGACACGCTTGGCACTACGCTGGTCCGCACCATCTACGACGCGGCGTTTTCCTATGAAAATGGCGATCCGGACCGCCAGAGAGTGTCCGCGGGGGCGACGGTCAAGGTGCTGATGCGCTGGGCTGCCACCTATAAGGGCGCGACCTATTTCCGGATGCAGGCCGGTATGGGGGACACGGTTTTCACGCCCATCTATCAGGTGCTCAAGGACCGTGGCGTGAAGTTCGCGTTCTTTCACAAGGTCGAGGCGCTGCATCTGTCGCCCGACGGCAAGCGCATTGCCAGTATCTCGGTGAACCAGCAGGCCGCGCTGAAAAAGGGGCTGAGCGAATATCACCCGCTGCAGACGATCAAGGGGCTGGAATGCTGGCCCGCCGATCCGCTCTATGAACAGATCGACAAGCCAGACGCGATCCGTGGCATCGATCTGGAAAGCTATTATTCCGGCCAGATGGGCAAACCCGTCACGCTGACCGAGGGCGTCCATTTTGACGAGGTGTTGTTCGGCATTCCGATTGGCGCGGTGCGTTATGTCTGTGCCGAACTGGTCGACAACGACGCCACGCCCCAGTGGCGGGCGATGATCGACAACGTGAAATCGGTGCAGACCGTGGCCGCCCAGCTTTGGGTGAAAAAGCCATTGGACCAACTGGGCTGGCAGACACCGCAGCCGCTGTTGAGCCTGTTTGTCGAACCCTTCAACACATGGTCCGATATGAGCCAGTTGATCGACCGCGAGGATTGGCCGCCAGAGGTCGAACTGGGCAATATCAGCTATTATACGGGCGCGCAGCTTGGCCCCACGGACCCGCCGCCTCTTGGGGATCGCGGTTTTCAGGAACAGATGGACCAAAACGCCCTTGAGACCTTCGAAACCTTTCTGGAAGGCCGCGCGCACAACCCCGCGCGCGATCCGGCGGTGGGCGGGATCACGACGCTTTGGCCAAAGGCGGCAGAGCCCAAAGACCCCAAGGTGCTGGATTGGTCATTGCTGGTCGATACCAAGGACGAAAGCGGCAAGGCACGGCTCGCCACGCAGTATCTGCGGTCGAATTGCGGCCCGTCGGAACGCTGCACGCTGTCGCTTCCCGGCACAAACCAGTTCCGGATGAAAGCGGGCGAAACCGGCTATGAAAATCTGGTGGTCACCGGCGATTGGACCGACAACAACCTCTACCTTGCCTTCATGGAGGCCAGTTTTCAGGCGGGCATCCTGTCAGCCCGCGCTGTCGCGGGCGAGGATTTTCCGATTATCGGTGAATGGCTGAACGGCTAGCGGCCGGTTCAGCCGCCGACCTTGACCTTGACCGCCCAAGCCTTGGCCGAAAGCGCGACCGGACCTGCGCCGCCGAACATCTGCGCCAACCGCGCCTTGAGGGCCGCACGCTGGTCGCTTGGCAAGCTCATGCAATAGCCGGGCGCGGGGCCGGTGCCGAGCGTGAAGGGATGCCAGAACGCCTCGAAATCAGGGAAAGCGGTTTCGACCTGCAGCGAGGTGATTTCCGGTTCCGCAAGACCTGCCTCGGCACAAAGTGCCGCAAGCCCGCTCGCCGTGCAAAAAGGAAACCTGCGCCCCTCGTCAAGGTCCGCCGCCGCTGGGTCCAGCGCGGCGGCGGCCTTCCAGAAAGCGTCGATAAAGCCGACCCCGCCACCGGGATAGTCCCAGACATAAAAGCTGAGCAGACCGCCGGTCCGCAGCACGCGCTGCATCTCCTTGAGCGCCCCCTTCCTGTCAGGGACGAAGTTCAACACCAGCGCCGAGGCGACAACGTCCACGCATCGGTCCGCCGAGGGCAGCGCGTTTGCCGTGGCGACCTGAAAGCGCGCCCTTGGGTCGTTCACCGTGTGGCTGGCATGGTTGACGAAATCGGCGGATGCGTCCGTCGCAAGGATTGTCTGGGGGGCGCAGTCTTGCAGCACCATCGAGGTCAGAGCGCCGGTTCCGCAGCCGATCTCGACCCAGTCCGCGCCTTGCGGCGGATCAAGCCATGCCAGAAATTGCTGGGCGATCTTGCGGCTCCACCGCCCCATGTAATGTTCGTAATTCTGTCCCGCGCTCCATGCGTCGAAATCCGATTGGCTGGACATTGTGCCTCCTCGGGGCCCGCGAAAATAAGGGGCCCATCCCATGTGCTGGACCCTGACCATGGCACAGTTGCGCGGGCCTGTCTTGTTTTCCGGCCGTTTGAACGGCGGGGTTCGGCAGCAATTTCCGTATAACGCTTTGTATTAAAATAATTTTTAATGGGGTCGCGTGCGGGCCGAAATCACAATGTCCAAATGTGCCCCTTGCCGCTCCGGCGGTTACTGGCTGCCCGCAAGGCCACAGGCCCAGTCACGGACGACCCTTGCGGGTTGGATTCCGGGGGGAATGCCTGTAGGCGGCACCCGAGCCTGCGGGCGGGATCGCCCACCACGGGCCATGCGCCGGCCGTCAAACAGACCCTCGGACCGCCGACCGGCAACGCGCCAGAAAACGCGCGCCGATTTGACAGGAACCAACAGATGATCTCATTCGACGCCTATCGCCAGCAATGGTTCGGCAATGTCCGCGCCGACCTTTTGTCGGGTCTTGTCGTGGCGTTGGCCCTGATACCCGAGGCGATCGCCTTTTCCATTATCGCGGGCGTGGACCCCAAGGTTGGCCTCTATGCCAGCTTTTCAATCGCGGTGCTGATCGCCTTTGTCGGCGGCAGGCCGGGCATGATTTCGGCAGCGACGGCGGCAACGGCGGTGCTGATGGTCACGCTGGTGCGCGATTATGGTCTGCAATATCTGCTGGCCGCCACGGTTCTGGCTGGTGTGATCCAGATCGGTGCCGGGCTTTTGAAGCTGGGCTTTGTGATGCGCTACGTTTCAAAGTCGGTCATGACCGGCTTTGTCAACGCGCTGGCAATCCTGATCTTCATGGCGCAGTTGCCCGAGCTTGACCCCGGCAAGGTGACATGGATCACCTATCCGCTGGTCGCGGCGGGCTTGGCCATCATCTATCTCTTTCCGCGCATCACCAAGGCCGTGCCCTCGCCTTTGGTGACGATCGTCGTGCTGACCGCCTTGACGTTGTTCTTTGGCTGGGACGTGCGCACTGTCGCCGACATGGGCGAACTGCCCGACACCCTGCCGG
>JAHEBS010000027.1:19453-21691 GCA_024642145.1 Marivivens sp. | reverse complement strand
TCAACCTCGTCGGGCAGCAACATGAGGCTCAAGAGCGACAGGCAGAGCAGAGCGAATAGGGCGAACATGATGGCGGTTCCTGCGAAGGGCGGATAGGCCCAATGGCCAATCTAGCAGGCGCGCCCTGATTTGGATCGTTCAATCGATTCAGTTGGTTAACCGGCCATGAAGAAGGGCAGGAAGGCGTCGATGATTGTCTGCGGCACCTCTTCGGGCGCGAAATGGCCGCTGGCGCAAACCTTGCCCGATACATGATCCGCCCAGCCCCGCCATAGCCCCAGCGGGTCGCCGGTTTTCGACGGAAACCCGACATCGCCCCAAAGAAAAAACACGGGCGCTGCGATCTTGTTGCCCGCCTTGCTGTCGGCCATGTCCAAGGTGCGGTCGGTCGTGGCCCCTGCACGGTAGTCCGCGCACATCGCGTGCAGTCGCGCGGGGTTGCGGGCCTGCGCGCGGTATCCGGCCAGCGCCTGTGGGGCAAAGATGTCCAGCGTCTTGTCGCGGGTCCAATGCGACAGGGTCCAGTCGATATAGAAATCCGGATCGGCGCCGATCAACCGTTCTGGCAAAGGCGCGGGCTGGGCCAGAAACGTCCAGTGATAGGCCTTGTCGGCCAACTCGGCCGTCCAGCCAGCCCAGAAATCGGCTGTCGGCACGATTTCGATGATCCCCAGCCGCCGTAGGCGCGCGGGATGGTCCAGCGCGAAACGATAGGCCACCCGCGCGCCACGATCATGCCCAAGGATATGCGCATCCTGCAGGCCCAGCGCCTCCATCAGGCCCACGATATCGGCGGCCATGCGGCGCTTGGAATAGGTGGTGTGGTCGGCATCATCGGGCGGGGCGTCACTGTCGCCATAGCCGCGCAGGTCCGGCACGATCACATCGAAATGCGTGGCCAGCGTGGGCGCGATGCGATGCCAGCAGGCGTGGTTCTGGGGGTAGCCGTGCAAAAGGATCAGGGGGACGCCCGCGCCCGCGCGATGGACCGATAGCGTGACCTCGCCACAATCGATGCGGGATTGGCTGAACCCCTCGATCATGGCCACGGCCTCGGTTGTTCGTCATAGGCGATATAAAGCGGATGCTTGGGTTGGCCCGCCTGCGTCAGTCCCAATGTAAAAAGCGGCAGGCCCGTGCCACGCAGCAGCCGTTCCACCGCCGCGCCGCGGTTCAGATGCGCGCCATGCGCGCCCCATGCGCAGATGATCTGGTCTGCCCATCGGGTGCTATCGAGAATTGCCGCGTCATTACCGGGGCCAACGGGGTCGGCCGCCGCCCGCATCACCTTGGGGTCGGTGGCGCGATAGGCAAAGATATTGGTCACGCGAAATCCGCCAAAGCCCAGCGCGCGCGCGCGCCTTTCGCAGCGTTCGACCGTTGGGTCATTCTGCACCTCGGTCGCGGTCGAGGGGTTCAGCATCACAAACAGCACCTTGCGTCCGCCCGCATCCCAGACGCGGGTCAGGAGATAGCGATAGTCCTCGCAGGGCGAATAGACGGCAGTCGAGGGCGCATCGCCCTTTTGGTGGTGCTTTGTGATCATCCTTTAGTGATGCGAGGCGGGGTCAAGCTTGGCAAGCACCTTGCGGTCGCAGGCGGCAAACCACAGATAGGACGCATGACCGATTTTTCGCTGGCTAGCGCCGACCGCTCTCACCCCGTTCTCGTCACCGGCGCCAATGGCTATGTGGGGGCATGGATATGTCGCCGCCTGTTGGAAGAGGGCTTTACCGTCCATGCCGCCGTGCGCGACATCCATGACCCGCGCCGCACCGCGCATCTCACCGCGATGGCGCAAGAGATTGGCGGCACGCTCAAGCTTTACGCGGCCGATCTGACCACGCCAAACGCCTATGCCGAGGCCATGAAGGGTTGCGGCGTAGTGGTCCACTCGGCCGCGCGGTTTTCCACGCATGGGCGCGATGCGATGGCGGATTATGTGATCCCCGCGCTCGAAGGCACGCGAAATGTGCTGAATACGGTCAACGCGACCCCCAGTGTGACACGGGTGGTGATGACCAGTTCCTGCGCCGCGATCTATGGCGATGTGGCGGATGTGGCCGAGGCCCCGGGTGGCATTCTGACCGAGGCAGTCTGGAACCGGACCTCGACCGTCGATCACGCGGCCTATTCCTATTCCAAGCGCATTTCCGAAGAGGCAGCTTGGGACATCGCCGAGACGCAGGACCGCTGGCGGCTTGTGGTGATAAACCCCGCGCTGGTGGTTGGCCCCGC
>JAHEBS010000027.1:0-19443 GCA_024642145.1 Marivivens sp. | reverse complement strand
CAGGGTCGTTCGAATATCTGCACCGGTTCCGCAACGGCGCGCTGCGGACGGGCGCGCCGCATCTGGAAATCGGCATGGTCGATGTGCGCGACGTGGCCGAGGCGCATCTGCGCGCGGCCTTTCTGCCCGAAGCCGAAGGGCGGCATATCCTCTGCGAGGGCAGCTATAGCATGCTGGACACGGGGCGCGCGCTGGCGCGGCATTTCAAGGGCTACCCCTTCCCGCGGTTCCAATTGCCGAACGCACTGGTGCGTGTGCTTGGGCCGGTCATGGACCGTGCGCTGGATCGCAAGTTCATCGAACGCAACATCGGCCACGGCTTTCGCATCGATAATTCAAAGTCGCGGCGCGCGCTGGGGATCGCCTATCGCGACATCGACACCGCCGTGGTCGAGATGTTCGCCCAGATGACGGGCGCGACGCCGCACTAGAGATTAAAGACACGGGCCGGATGCAGTTCGGCCCCCATCAGGCGCCCGATCGCCACCGGCTGGCCGTCAAGGCTTGCCCAACATTCGGCGCCATAGTCCACGCCCGAGGCCAGAACCATGCCCGGGTTGCCGTTGCGCAGGCGCAGGGCACCGGCCTCGGTCGCACGCACGTGCGGCAGATCGGCAAGTGCGGTTTCCAGCGGCAGCAGATGCGCGTCCAATGCGGGGTCTTTGGCCAGCGCATCGACGGTCTCGAGGCTGACGCCATGTTCAACATCGAAAGGGCCGGACCAAGTGCGGCGCAACCACGCGACATGGCCATGGCAGCCCAGTGCCGCACCCAGATCGCGGGCAATGGCGCGCACGTAGCCCCCCTTGCCACAAATCATTTCCAACACCACGTGGTCGGCGTCGGGGCGATCGATCATCGTCAGTTCTTCGACCCAGAGCGGGCGGGCCTCGATGTCGAAATCCTCGTCCTCGCGGGCCAGCTTGTAGGCGCGCTGACCATCGATCTTGACGGCGGAAAACTTGGGCGGGACCTGCATGATTTCGCCCACAAAGGCGCCAAGCGCTGCCTTGATGGCGTCGTCGTCGGGACGGGCGTCGCTGCTGGCGGTGATTTCGCCTTCGGCATCGTCGGTATTGGTCGCCTGTCCCAGACGCACCGAAAACCGGTAGGCCTTTAGCGCATCAGCGATATAGGGAACGGTCTTGGTCGCCTCGCCCAGCGCCACGGCCAGAACGCCGGTCGCCTCGGGGTCCAGCGTGCCGGCATGTCCCGCCTTTTGCGCGCCGAAAGCCCAGCGGACCTTGTTGACCACTGCGGCCGAGCTGATGCCTGCGGGCTTGTCAACGACAAGCCAGCCCGAAACGGGGCGGCCTTTGCGTGTGCGTCCCATCGTGAATTACTCGTCGAGGTCGCGGCGGACCTGCGCGTCCGAAAACAGGCGGCGCGTCTCGTCCATCTTGTCAAAGGTATCGTCGATCTCGAATTTGAGGTCGGGCGCGAACTTTAGCGTGATGCCCTTGGTCACCAGATGGCGCAGTTCGGCCTTGTTGCGACGCAGCGCGGCCAAAACCTCGGTTGCGTTGATCCCGCCAAGCGGCAGGACATAGGCGGTGGCGTGCATCAGGTCCGCCGTCACGCGCACTTCGCCCACAGTGATCGACACGCGCGCGAGTTCGGGGTCATGCACATCGCCGCGCTGCAACACGTCTGACAATGCACGGCGGATCAGTTCGCCGACGCGAAGCTGCCGCTGGGAGGGGCCTGCGCCCATATCTGTCCGGTTCTTTGCCATGGCGCTGCATCTAAGGCTTTGCCGCCCCCTTGCCAAGCGCGGCTTTGGGGTGCAGGCAAGGATAAGCCAATAAGGAGAGCCTTCATGAGCAGCCTTCCCGGAATTGTCGTCACTGGTGCCTCGGGCCACATGGGCCGCATGTTGATCCAGACCGTCGCCGCCTCGGGTGCCGCGCGGCTGGTGGGTGCGGTCGAACGTGCGGGCCACGCATGGGTGGGCAAGGACGTGGGCGTGGCCATGGGTGGCGCCCCCCTTGGCGTGATGGTCACCGATGACGCGCTCGAGGCGTTTGCCCAGGCCCAAGCGGTGATCGACTTTACCGCCCCTGCCGCCACCGTAGGTTTTGCGGCACTGGCTGCGCAGGCGCGCGCGGTGCATGTGATCGGCACCACGGGCCTGAGTGAGGACGATCTGGCCAAGATCGGGGCTGCCGCGCGCCACGCCGTGATCGTGCGGGCGGGCAATATGTCATTGGGCGTGAACCTGCTGGTGCAACTGACGCGCAAGGTCGCAGCCGCACTGGACGAGGATTTCGACATCGAGATCGTCGAGGCGCACCACAACCGCAAGGTCGATGCGCCCTCGGGCACCGCGTTGATGCTGGGCGCGGCGGCGGCTGACGGGCGCGGCGTCAGTCTGGATGCCGCCAAGGACGCGGCACGGGATGGCATCACCGGCGCGCGGCAACGCGGCCATATCGGGTTCAGCGCCATCCGTGGCGGTGACATCGTGGGCGAGCATGACGTGATTTTTGCCGCTGCGGGCGAACGCGTGGTGCTGCGTCATGTAGCGACCGACCGCGCGATTTTCGCGCGCGGCGCGCTCAAGGCCGCGCTTTGGGGGCAGGGCAAGAACCCCGGCGAATATTCGATGCTGGATGTTTTGGGGCTCTGAGCCTCAAAAATCGATCGCCAGCCCCTTTTTCTCCCAATCGCCATAGCGCACGGGCTCGGGTCCGTCGCGACCGCCCAGTTCGGTAGGGCGTTCAACGGCCTTGGCAGCCTTGCGCCGTGCCTCGGCCTCGGCCAGCGCACGCTGGGCGGCGGGGGGCAGATCTTGGCGGTCAGTTGCCTTGTCGGTCATGGCGGGGCTTCCTTTGGCGGCTGATTGGGACATATACGCGGGAAAGCCCAAGGCCAAGAGGACGGCATGAACGAACATCCGCAGGCAGCGCGTCAGGCCGCGCTCGCGCTTATCGACGCTGTGACCATTGACCGCCAACTCTTGTCCGAGGCGCTGGCCGCCGGCACTTTGGACCGGCTCGCGCCGGAAACGCGGGCGCGGGCCCAGCGACTGGCAACCGACGTCTTGCGCTGGGCTGATCGCGCCGACCGCATGCTCAAACCCTTTCTGATGCTCAAGCCACCCTTTGCCGTGCGCAATATCTTGCGGCTCGGCACCGTCGAAATCTGGCAAAACGGCGAGGCCGCGCATGGCGTGGTCAATGCCTGCGTCGATCTGGCCGCGCGTCTGCCCAAAGGTCCGGGATTTCGTGGTCTGGTCAACGCGGTCTTGCGCCGCGTGAGCGAGGAGCGTCCGGGTGCATGGGACCGCCTGCCGGGCCCGCGCCTGCCCGAATGGTTACGCAAACCGCTGATTGACGCCTACGGCAAGCCCGCCGTCGCCGCGATCGAAACGGCGCATACCATGGGCGCGCCCCTTGACCTGACCCCGCGCGGCGATGCGGCGGCGGTGGCCGTGGCCACAGGAGGTGACGTGCTGCCAACAGGATCCGTGCGGTTATCAAATGCCGGACAGGTCACCGCATTGGCGGGTTATCAGGAAGGGGCTTGGTGGGTGCAGGATGCCGCAGCGGCGCTGCCCGCGCGCATTCTGGCGGCCAAACCCGGCGAAAAGGTGCTGGACCTTTGCGCCGCGCCAGGCGGCAAGACCATGCAGCTTGCGGCGGCGGGGGCCACGGTTACGGCGCTTGATTCTTCGGCCTCGCGCATGACGCGTCTGGGCGAAAATCTTGCGCGGACCGCTCTTGCGGCGCGCGTGGTCATTGGCGATGCGCTGGAATATGCCGAGGGCGGCTATGATGCCGTGCTGCTGGATGCGCCCTGCACGGCGACCGGCACCATCCGCCGTCACCCCGACCTGACCCACGCCAAGGACGGGTCCGAGGCCAAGACGCTCGCCGCGCTGCAAACCGCGATGATCGATCATGCGCTGGGTCTGCTTGCACCGGGGGGACGGCTTGTTTTTTGCACCTGCAGCCTGTTGCCGGCCGAAGGCGAGGAACAGTTGACCGCGGCCCTGACCCGCCATCCCGACCTGACCGCCGATAGGGCTGCACTCGCCGTCGCGGGGGTCGACCCTGGTTGGATAACCGCAGAGGGTGGTCTGCGGCTGAGGCCCGATTATTGGCCCGAACGGGGCGGCATGGACGGGTTCTTTGTCGCGGTGCTTCGAAAGCGGGCGTGACTTGGCGGCGGGGGCTGCCTATCATCGAGAGGTCCCCGAAGAGACACCAACACCGAGGCGGCAGTTTGGCTCAGGAAACCACATGGCGCGCGCGCCGCGCTGCGCTTTTCGACCGGCTCACGGCGCGCCGGATCGGACGGCTGCCTGAAACCGCGCTTTTGGCCGAACCGGAACCCCGCACCATCGGGCTTTTCGCACGCGGGCGGCAGTTGGTTTCGGGCGATTTCCTTTTCTCCGGCCATCTGGTCGAGGCGCCGGGTCGGTCGATCTGGGACGTGCCCGAAGGCAATGCGATGATCGAGGCCGAAGTGCAGGGTTGCACGTGGCTTGATGATCTTGCGGCGCTGGGTGATGGCAAGGCACGAGAACGGGCGCAGGCTTGGGTGGCTGACTGGATCGCGCGCTATGGCTCTGGACGGGGCGCGGGCTGGACCCCGGGGCTGACCGGACGGCGCGTGATGCGCTGGGTGGGTCATGCGGGGCTTTTGACTCGCGGGCTGGAAGCCCCGGCACGTGCGGTTTTCTTGCAGTCGCTTGCGCGTCAGGCGCGGTTCCTGTCGCGCCGCGCTGCCGCCGCGCCCGAGGGGCTGCCAAGATTCGAGGCCGCCGCGGCGCTGGTCCATGCAGGCCTTTATCTACAAGGCTTTGAGGCCGAAATCGAGCCGGGCCTGAACCTGCTGAATGCCGCCGCACGTGGCTGGATTGATGCCGAAGGGGCCATTCCATCGCGCAATCCCGAAGAACTCATGGAAATCTTCGCGCTCTTGATCCGCGTCCAGCAGGTGCTGGCCGAACAGGGCCGCCCTACGCCGAGCGATATTCTGGGCGGGATCGAGCGCGCGGCACCTACCTTGCGCCTCTTGCGCCATGCCGATGGCGCCTTGGCGCGGTTTCAGGGCGGCGGGCGCGGGGCTGAGGGGCGGCTGGATCAGGCGCTGGCGGCCTCGGGCATCAAGGCCACGCGCCAGTCGTCACCGCGCATGGGATACGCGCGGCTGACCGCTGGGCGAACCACGGTGATCGCCGATGCGGCACCGCCGCCGGCGGGTGCGGCCTCGGCTGATGCCCATGCCTCGACCCTGTCGTTCGAGCTGACCTCGGGCCGCCGCCCGCTGATTGTGAACTGCGGTTCTGGCCGCAGTTTTGGCACGGAATGGCGCCGCGCGGGCCGTGCAACGCCCAGCCATTCGACTCTGGGGATCGAGGGCTATTCCTCGTCACGGCTGGCCGCCCCGCGCCGGCGCAAGCTGGGCGAGGTCGAATATCTGGCCGACGTGCCTTCGCGCGTCATCATCGAAACCAACGAATTGCGCGACGCGCACCGATTGGAACTGGCGCATAACGGCTATCAACCGACCCATGGGCTGACACATGCCCGCAGGCTGGACTTGCGCGGCGACGGGCGCGCGCTGATGGGCGAGGATATGTTGACCACCATGAACGACGCCGACGTGGCGCGGTTCTTGCGGGTCCAAGAGGGGCTCAGCCCGCCAGGCATTCCCTTTGGCATCCATTTCCATCTGCACCCCGATGTGGACGCCTCGCTGGATATGGGGGGCAGCGCGGTGTCGCTGGCGCTGAAAAGCGGCGAGATCTGGGTGTTCCGCCATGATGGCACGGTCGAGATGACCCTTGCGCCGACGGTTTATCTGGAAAATGGCCGACTAAAGCCACGTGCGGCATTACAGGTGGTTTTATCCGGCCGCGCGATGTCATATGCGACCCGCATCCGATGGTCATTGGCCAAGGCGCAGGAAACACCGGTTTCGGTGCGAGATCTGGCGCAGGACAGGCCCGCGGATAGCGATGAAGCCTGATACAGGACTGCCATGACCGACTTTGCCCCACTGCGCCGCGCCCTCATTTCCGTTTCCGACAAGACAGGTCTGATCGATTTTGCCCGTGCCCTTGCGGATCGCGGGGTCGAGATCCTGTCAACAGGCGGTTCCGCCGCGGCGTTGCGCGAGGCGGGGATTGCGGTGCGTGATGTGGCCGATGTCACGGGCTTTCCCGAAATGATGGATGGCCGCGTCAAGACGCTGCACCCCAAGGTTCACGGTGGTCTTCTGGCTCTGCGCGATAACGCCGATCATGTGGCCGCGATGGAAGCCCACGGCATCGAGGCAATCGATCTCTTGGTGGTGAACCTCTACCCCTTCGAGGCAACGGTGGCCCAAGGGGCCGACTATGACACCTGTATCGAGAATATCGATATCGGCGGCCCCGCGATGATCCGCGCCGCAGCCAAGAACCATGCCAATGTCGCGGTGATCGTCGACACGCAGGACTATGACAAGCTTCTGGGTGATCTGGATCAGCACGAAGGCAGGACCTGCCCCAAGTTTCGCCGCAAGCTGGCCCAACGGGCCTATGCGCGCACGGCGGCCTATGATGCGGCTGTTTCAAACTGGCTGGCGGGGCAGATAGGCGATGCCGCGCCGCGCCGCCGCGCCTTTGCCGGTACATTGGCCCAGCCGCTGCGCTATGGCGAAAATCCCCATCAAAAGGCTGCGTTCTATACCGACGGGACGAACCGTCAGGGTGTCGCGACCGCGCGGCAGTGGCAGGGCAAAGAGCTGAGCTACAACAACATCAATGACACTGACGCCGCGTTCGAGTTGGTGGCCGAGTTCGATCCCGCAGACGGCCCCGCCTGCGTCATCGTCAAACACGCCAACCCCTGTGGCGTGGCGCGTGGCGCGACGCTGGCCGAGGCCTATGCGCGCGCTTTTGACTGCGATCGCACCTCGGCCTTTGGCGGGATCATCGCGTTGAACATGCCGCTGGACGAGGCTACGGCCAAGGAAATCACCGGCATTTTCACCGAAGTCGTCATCGCCCCCGGCGCGACAGAAGCCGCGCGTGCAGTCTTTGCCGCCAAGAAAAACCTGCGCCTGCTGACCACCGATGGCCTGCCAGACCCCAAGGCCCCAATTCTGGCCTATCGTCAGGTGGCGGGCGGGATGCTGGTGCAAGACAAGGACAACGGAACCGTTGATGCCGCCGATCTGAAAGTCGTGACCCAGAAGGCGCCAACCGAGGCGCAGATGGCCGATCTGATGTTCGCGTGGAAAGTCGCCAAACACGTCAAGTCCAACGCCATCGTCTATGTCAAAGACGGCGCCACCGTGGGCGTGGGCGCGGGCCAGATGAGCCGCGTCGATTCAACCCGCATCGCCGCGCGCAAGGCCGAGGACATGGCCGAGGCGCTGGGCCTGCCTCAAAGCCCCGCCAAGGGTTCGGTCGTGGCCTCGGACGCGTTCTTTCCCTTTTCGGATGGTTTGATGACGGCGGCGGCGGCAGGTGCCGTCGCAGTGATCCAGCCGGGCGGGTCAATGCGCGACGACGAGGTGATCGCTGCGGCTGATGCGGCGGGGATTGCCATGGTCTTTACTGGCATGCGCCATTTCCGGCATTGAGGCCCAGATGAGCAAGCGCCCCCTTTTGCCCCTGCCGACGCTGATCGCTGGCTTTGACGTGCTGCTCTTTGATCAGCTGTCCAAGTGGTATGTGATGGGGCCGCTTGATCTGCCCAATCAGGGTCGGGTCGCCGTTTGGCCCCCCTATCTGGAGTTCCGCTTCGCCCGCAACGAGGGGGTCAATTTCGGCCTGTTGGCGGGCTTTGACATGCGCTGGGTGCTGGTTCTGGTCGCGCTGGCGATTTCCGCGACCGTTCTGGTCTGGATTCGCAAGGAAGGCGCGAGCCTGAGCGCAAAGATCGCCGCCGGACTGCTGATTGGTGGGGCGATGGGCAATGTCGTGGACCGCGTATGGTATGGTTGGGTGGTCGATTTTCTCAACATGTCCTGTTGCGGGATCGTTAATCCCTATGCGTTCAATATCGCCGATGTGGCCGTTTTCATTGGCGCAATCTGGCTGGTTCTGGCGACCGGACGGCCCGAAGGCAAGAAACACCCGTGACCTTGGGCGCTGGCTGGGCTAGAGATTTCTGAACACCAGAGTTCGGGGGGACTCATGCGCGCAGCTTATCTAGCAGGGCTGATGATTTTGGCGCTGGCTGCCTGTTCCGGCGGGCAGGCGACGCGCAGTGGCTCTGCGGCCAAGTCCGGCGCGGACGAGTTTTCCGTGATGACCATGAACCCGCTGGATATGTCGGTGACGGGTGGCGCGCTGCCTGTGCCCACGCCCGGCGGCACCAATCTGGCCGAGCCGGACCCGATGGCCAATGCGATGCGGGCCTTGGGCGGCCATGCGGCAACCGGTGTTGGCATACCCGCCGCCGATGCCGCGCTGATTGCCCGCGTCAGCCGCTATGGCGTGCCTGCCGATATTCGCCAGACGCTGGCCGCCGAGGATGCCAGCCGCCGCAAGGTGCGCGGGTTCTTCGGCCTGTTCGGGCGGGGCGAGAAATACTTCCGCATCTATGCCGCGATGGCGTTGGATGCCTATGCCGAGCTTGCGCGTTTCCGCGCGGCGGGCGTGGCGGTTCCGTCCGCGCCGCCTGCGCCCTGACAGGCAATAGGCTCTCGCAGAATCGGGCAGGCTCGTGCTAGTTCTGGTGGCATGCCCCCCTTAGACCGCAACATATCTGCAGAGCGGCCGCATATCCGCCAGCTCGACGAAGCCGCCATCAATCGGATCGCGGCGGGCGAGGTCGTGGAACGGCCTGCCTCGGCGGTCAAGGAATTGGCTGAAAACGCGCTGGACGCAGGTGCGGGGCGCGTGGAAATCACCATCGCCGACGGCGGCAAAAGCCTGATCCGTGTCACGGACGACGGTTGGGGTATTGCCGCCGATGAATTGCCGCTGGCCCTGTCGCGCCATGCAACGTCGAAGATCGACGGGACAGATCTGCTCAATATCCAGAGCTTCGGCTTTCGCGGCGAAGCCCTGCCCTCGCTGGGGGCGGTTGGTCGGTTGCGTTTGACAAGCCGCGTCGCAGGGGCGGATGCGGCCGAGATATTGGTCGAGGGCAGCCGTCTTGGCCCCGTCCGCCCTGCCGCCCTGAACCGTGGCACCGTGGCCGAATTGCGCGATCTGTTTTATGCAACGCCCGCGCGGCTCAAGTTCATGCGCACGGACCGCGCGGAAACGCAGGCGGTCACCGATGTGGTGCGCAGGCTGGCAATGGCGGAACCCTTTGTCAGCTTTACCCTGACCGATGTCACCGGAGGCGACACCAAAGTGTTGTTGCGCGCCGATGCCGAACAGGGCGAGTTGTTCGACGCGCTGAAAGCAAGACTTGCGGTGCTGTTGGGTCGTGACTTTGCCGATAATGCCCTGCCCGTCGAGGCCACGCGCGACGAGGTGCGCCTGACCGGCTATGCAGCCCTGCCTACCTATTCGCGCGGGGCGGCGGTGGAACAATTCATCTTCGTTAACGGGCGGCCCGTACGCGACAAGCTGCTGTTGGGCGCGCTGCGCGCGGCCTACATGGATGTGCTGAGCCGCGACCGCCACCCTGCTGCGGTGCTGTTCTTGACGTTGCCGCCCGAATTGGTCGACGTGAACGTGCATCCGGCAAAATCCGAGGTGCGGTTCCGCGATCCGGGTCTGGTGCGCGGCCTATTGGTGACGGGTATCCGGCATGTGCTGGCCCAAGGCGGCCACCGCGCGTCGTCCACGGTGGCGGATGCCACGCTCGGGGCGTTTCGTTCCGGCGACGCGCCGCGCATCTATCAGGCGCAACCGCAGGCCTTCGCCCGCCCGAGCGCTTGGGCCGCCGCGCCGGCGCCCGTTCTGGATATGGGATTTGCCGAGGCTTCAGCCCGTGTCGAGCCCGCCCCCGAGGTGCTGCAAGAGGCCGAAGGCCTGCCCCTTGGTGCCGCCCGCGCGCAGCTGCATGAAAACTACATTATCGCCCAGACCGAAAACGGCATGGTGATCGTGGATCAGCACGCCGCCCATGAGCGACTGGTCTATGAACGGCTCAAACGGCAAATGGCCGCGAACGGCGTGCCTTCGCAGGCGCTGCTGATCCCCGAGATCGTCGATCTTTCCAGCGGTGACGCCGCGCGTCTGCTGGAGATTGCCGATGAACTGGCGGGCATCGGTCTGGTGATCGAACCCTTTGGCGGCGCGGCCGTGGCGATCCGCGAAACGCCGGCCGTTCTGGGCGAGGTCGATGGCGCGGCCCTGTTGCGCGACATTCTCGACGAACTGGCCGATCAGGGCGCATCGACCCTGCTCAAGGCGCGGATCGACGCGATCCTCAGCCGCATGGCCTGCCACGGCTCGGTCCGGTCAGGCCGACGCCTGCGCGCCGAGGAAATGAACGCCTTGCTGCGCGAAATGGAAGCCACCCCCAATTCTGGCCAGTGCAATCATGGCCGTCCCACCTATGTCGAGCTGAGGCTCGCCGATATCGAAAGGCTTTTTGGCCGCAGATGATCACCATTGGCACACGCAGCTTCGACCTATCCGATCCGCTGGTTCTGGCGGCGCTCGGCGCCTTTGCTCTGGCGCTGGTTCTGGTGTTCTTGCTGATCGGCGTTCTACGCCGGTCGTCACGTTCGACCGCGGTTTCCGAGGTTCTGGCCAGTCAGATGGGCGGGCTTGGGCAGCGCGTCCAGATGCTGTCTGACGGCCAGCAGCAACTGTTCGGGGGGCTGACATCGGTGACCGAAGCGCAGGCCCAAAGTCAGGCGCGGATGTTGCAATTGATGGAACAGCGCCTAGCCGCCGTATCAGAGACGATGAACGTCAATCTTTCCAATTCGGCGCGCAATACGGCGCAGACGCTGGGCGAGTTGCAACAGCGGCTCAAGACCATCGACAAGGCGCAGGAAAACATCACCAAATTGTCGGGCGATGTGCTGAGCCTGCAAGACATCCTTGCCAATAAACAGACGCGTGGCGCCTTTGGCGAAATCCAGTTGCATGACATCGTGCTGAAGGCCCTACCCAAGGACAGCTATACGCTGCAGGCGACCCTTTCCAACGGCAAGCGCGCGGATTGCCTGATCCATCTGCCCAACCCGCCCGGCCCGATTGTCATCGATTCCAAATTTCCGCTGGAACCTTATGAGGCGCTGCGTGCGGCCAAGACGCCTGCCGCCACGCAAGAGGCCGCACGGGCCTTTCGCACCGCAGTGCGCGCGCATATCCGCGCCATTTCCGAGAAATACATCATTGAATCGGAAACCGCTGACGGGGCTTTGATGTTCCTGCCGTCCGAGGCGGTCTATGCCGAGCTTCATGCCAATTTCCCCGAGATCGTGCGCGAGGGCTTTGCCGCCCGCGTCTGGATCGTCTCGCCCACTACCTGCATGGCGACGCTCAACACTATGCGCGCGATCCTGAAGGACGCGCGGATGCGTGAACAGGCAGGCGCAATCCGCAGCACGCTCAGGCTCTTGCATCGCGATGTGGAACTGGTGGTCGAGCGGGTGGACAGGCTGAACACCCATTTCGGGCAGGCGCGTGCGGATCTGGAACAGATCAACACCGCGGCGGAACGCGCAGGCAAGCGCGCCGCCAAGCTCGACAATTTTGACTTCGAGGAAATCACGACTCCGGTCGTGCCGCAAATCGGTCCGGAGGCCGCTGAATGAAACGTGTGTTGGGGCCGGTCAATTTCCGGCAGATGCTCTGGGCCAACGGCAAGGGCGTGACGGTCGAGATGGCGCGCGAGGACCTCGATGGGCGCATGTTGTGGCGGCTATCGCGCGCCAGCGTTGTCGAAAACGGCCCGTTTTCGATCTTTCCCGATGTCGAGCGCAACCTTACGGTCCTGACAGGCCCTGGTTTCCGGCTGACCGGCGATGGTGTCGATCTGGACGCGCGACCCATGGCGCCGGTGGCCTTTGCGGGCGATGTCGCGGTCATGGCTACGGGCGTCACCGCACCCTCTGACGATTTCAACGTCATGACGGCGCGCCACCTGCAACGCCCGCGCGTGGCGGTTGTCGAAGACGGCGCGGCGCTATCGCCCGACGGCGCGCTTTTGGCGGTTTACACGCCCAAGACCGAACGTCTGGTTCTGGCTGATGAAGCCATCACAGTCAGCGGCGGTCCGGCAATCGCGGTCTGGCTATTCAGATCTTGAACAGAGGCTGCAACAGCCGCGGGATCAGGCTGTTGAACCGCAGCGGCGCGTCGGTTGCTGCCAGACAGATGCAATCTGCGCCCGGTTCGGCGATCGGCGTATGTTCCAGCGATTGATCGGCAATCTCGACGTCGCCGCGCCCGAAATGGCCGGTGTCGTCGCTGAACGCGCCTTGCAGGACCAGCGTCAGTTCGATGCCCTTGTGGCCATGGTCTGGCACAGCGACACCACCCGGAATCTTGAGCAGGCGGACCGAGCCATAGCTGTCGGCTTGCAAGATACGTTGCTTGACGCCACCGCCGAGCGATTTCCAGCGCACATCGGCGGCGTCGCCACCGGCATAGTCACGCAGGGGCGCGGGAAAGACCCCATGCGCCGCAGGCCGTTTGGGGGCGGCGGGTCTGTCCTGCGCGCCCAATAGCGCAAGCGTCGCCTCGAGGCTGCCGGCGGACATCGCCGCAGCTTCGGTCGTTTCCACGACGCTGCCGCCAATGGATTCATATTCGGCAAGCGACGCACGGCACTCATCGCAAATCGACACATGGGTGGCGATGACAAGATTGATCGCCTCGGGCAGGCCGCCAGCGGCATAGCCCATCATCAGGGCGGGGGTGATATGGTGTTTGATGTCGCTCATGTCTCTAATCCAAGGCGTGGCGCAATCGTTCCAGCGCCAACCGGATGCGGGATTTGATGGTGCCGAGTGGAAGTCCCGTCTCGGCGGCAATTTCGCTGTGGCTGAGATCGCCATAAAAGGCGCGCTCGACGATGCGGCGCTGCGCCTCGGGCAGTTCAGCCAGTGCTTTGGTCAATCGGTCGCTGTCTTGCTGCATGGCCAAGACGTCAGCCTGATCGGGCGCGGGTTCGGGCGTCCAAGGCAGTTCTTCGGGTTCGGGGCGGGCGCCGCGGCGGGCAAGGTCGATCCGGCGGTTACGCGCGATGGTGAATATCCATGTCGAAACGCCAGCCTTGGCGGGGTCGAACAACGCGGCGCGCTTCCAGACCGTGGCCATGACGTCCTGTGCGCAATCCTCGGCCTGATCGGGCGCGAGGCCGGACTTCATCAGGAAGGCTTTGAGTCGCGGTGCGAAATGCGAGAACAGCCGCGCAAACGCCGCTTGATCCTGCCGGTCGCGGATCGCGGCCATTTCTGCGGTCCAGTCTAAAGTCGCGGTTTCCGGCACGGGCATCCTGATCTGACGGTTTGCGGCCACAAGTCTGGCCATGCCGCGCGGGGCGGCATGTAAACGAGGCACGATCAGGGCTTGGCTGTCAACGAGCATAACCGTTCTACGCGACAGGGTTCAGACCGGATCACTCTTTTATTTTCGATCCGCCAGAGGGTGGGCTCCGTATCAAGGCAAAACCAAATGGAGCCGGACATGCCTTTTGATCTTACGACAGTCGCCCCGCTGAACATTGCCGTTATCGGCGCTGGCATTACCGGCCTCGGCGCGGCCCATGCGCTCTCCAAGGCGGGGCATCGGGTTACGATATACGAGGCCGAGGGGCGCCTTGGCGGCCATGCGCGCACCCGCATGGCGGGCCACAATGGCGATCAGGCCGTGGACACGGGGTTCATCGTTTTCAACAAGCCCAACTACCCCAACCTGACCGCGCTGTTCGACGAATTGGGCGTGGCGTCGCGCGCTTCGAGCATGAGTTTTGGCGCGTCTTTTGGTGGCGGACGATTTGAATATGGCGTTGGCAGTCTTGGGGCGGTTTTCGCCCAGCCAGCCAATATGCTGGACCCGCGTTTTGTCCGCATGATCCGCGACATCTTCCGTTTCAACGCCAAGGCTCTGACGACGGCCGAAACCAACCCGGGTATGACCATCGGCGGTCTGCTTGATGCGCTTGGCACCGGCGCATGGTTTCGTGAACGCTATATCCTGCCGCTTTCGGGCGCGATCTGGTCGACGCCCACGCGCCGCATCCTTGATTTTCCGGCCGATGCGATGATGCGGTTCTTCGAAAACCATGCCCTGCTGCATCATACCGGACAGCATCAGTGGTTCACCGTCGAGGGCGGATCGCAGACCTATGTGACGCGGCTCGAGGCCGCGCTGCGCCGCGCCAAGGTCGATATCAGGCTGGGCGCGCCCATCGCAGGCGTGCGGCGTGGGTTGGGTGGTGTCGAGCTGCGCGCCGTGGGTGGCGAATGGGAAACCTATGATGAGGTCGTGATGGCGACCCACCCCGATATTGCCCTGTCAAAACTGGCCGATGCATCGGGGGCAGAGGCGCGCGCGCTTGGCGGGTTCAGCTATCAGCCCAACCGTGTCGTGCTGCATTCGGATACCGCGATTATGCCCCGCCGCCGCAAGGTCTGGTCGGCGTGGAATTTTGCCGAGGCCGCCGGTGAAGGTCAGCCCATCAGCCTGAGCTACTGGATGAACGAGTTGCAGCCATGGCTGAAAGGCGAAGATTTCTTTGTCACGCTGAATCCGGTGGCCCCGATCCGTGACGAGTTGATCTGGGACGAAGTCACCCTGCGCCACCCGCTCTATGACCAGCGGGCCTTTGCCGCGCAGCGCGCGGTGCAAGAGGTCAACGGCCAGCGCGGTATCTGGTTCTGCGGCGCATGGATGCGCAATGGTTTCCACGAAGATGGCCTGACCAGCGGGCTGGAGGTGGCAACCGCCCTTGCCGCCCGTCCGCCAATGTCATGGGCCGCAGAATGAACCGCGTCACCCACATTCCTGCGGTTACGTGGCATGGCCGCAAGGGCGCTGTGCGCAACGCGTTTTCCTACAGTGTCGATATGGTGATGATCGATGCCGAGGGGCCTCTGGCCGCGCCGCTGCTGTTTGCGCGCAATCGGCGCGGGGTCATGTCGCTGTGGGATCGTGACCATGGCGGCGCGCCAGGACAGGGCCGCGGCGCGGTCTGGCTGCGCGAGGTTTTGGCGGCTTGGGGGGTCGAGGCGCGGGGTCCTGTGCGGTTGATCGCGCAGCCGCGCGTCTTGGGCCATGTGTTCAATCCCGTCAGTTTCTGGCTGGCCCATGACCACAGGCAACGACTGGTGGCCGTGGTGGCCGAGGTGACAAATACATTTGGCGATCGCCACTCATATCTTTGCGCCCATGCCGACGGACGACCCATTCTGCCCGATGATGAATTGGTGGCCCGCAAGATCCTGCACGTCTCGCCGTTTCAGGAAATAGCGGGCGAATACCGTTTCCATTTTGATATCGGCAGCGAAAAGATCGCGATCAGGATCGAACATGACGCGCTGATTGCGACGCTCGCAGGCCCGTGCCGCCCGCTGACCAGCCGCGCCATTCTGGGCGCGATGTTGCGCCGGCCCTTCGGGTCGCGGCGGGTATTGGCGCTGATTCACTGGCAGGCCTTGCGGCTGTGGCTCAAGGGCGCGCCGTTTCGCAGCCGGCCCACGCCGCCCGCGCATGAGGTGTCGCGATGACTGGGCGGTCTTTTGCCGGCAGACGCTATTGGCTGATCGGTGCCTCGACGGGACTGGGCGCAGCACTCGCGCAGGCCTTGGACGCCGAAGGGGCCGATCTGGTGCTTTCGTCGCGCGACGAAGCGCAGCTAAGGGCGCTTGGGCAGGGGCTGACCCGCCCGCCACGGATCGAACCGCTGGATGTGTCCGAATATGACGATGTGGTCGCCACGGCCGACAGGATCGGGCCTGTGGACGGGATGATCTATCTGGCCGCCGCCTATTGGCCGATGACCGGACGGCAGATTTCGGGCCGCGAGGCCGAAATCATGATGGTGGTCAATTATCTGGGCGCCCAGCGTGCTGTGGCTGCGGTCCTGCCAAGAATGCTGGCTGCGGGCCATGGGCATATTGTCCTGACGGGTTCGCTTGCGGCCTATCGGGGCTTGCCAGGGGCGATTGGATACGGGGCGTCCAAAGCCGCGCTGTTGTCGCTGGCCGAAACGCTGCGGATCGATCTTGCGGGCAGCGGCGTTGCGGTCCAGATCGCCCTGCCGGGGTTTATCAAGACGCGTTTGACCGACAAGAACGACTTCAACATGCCTGCGATCATGACCCCTGACAAAGCTGCGGCGCATATGATGCGGCAGATGCGCGGGCGGCGGTTTGCCTATGCCTTTCCTTGGCGTTTTGCGATCTTTTTCCGGTTGTCGCGGTTCTTGCCGCAGTCGCTCTATTTCCGCCTGTTCGGGGGCCGCTGACGAAAAGCCTTTGTCCCAGATCAATGCGGGCGCAAGCTGAACGGGTGAAGCTTGGTCAAGAGAATCAAGCGGATGGATTGGCCGATGCTGCATATCAACACCGACAAAGTCGCCGAGGTTATCATCCTCGCCCGTGAAATGAACCGTGGCGAGCCCGAGTTCGACGGTTTTGTGTCGAACCTGAGCGAGGAAGAACAGGCCGCTCTGGTCGCGATATTCTGGATCGGGCGCGGCAGTTTCGAAGCCGAGGAATATGCCGAGGCCTTTGAAACCGCGCAGGCCGAAGCCACGACCCCTTGCGAGGAATACCTCAAAGGTTCGCCCCATTTGGCCGATCACCTTGAAAACGGGCTCGAGGCGCTGGGAATTTCGGCGATGGACGAGGAAGACGACCTGTATTGACGCCTAGAAATGCGTCCGCGCATGGGCGCGTGTGGCATCCTCGAGATGTGGAATTGCGTTAAAGCCCGCAAGGATCGGACCCACTGGGCTGACATGCACGCGGTGGACCGACGTGTTGTAGATCGGCAGCGCAATATGGGCCATGCGGCGCGGGTCGAGGTCCAACAGGTGCCGCACCATCATGGAAATGACGCCGCCAGAGGTGACGCAAAGCACGTTGCGCCCTGGCTGGACCGCGACCTTCAACACATCGGTGACCCGCGCTTCGAAATCGACGAACGATTCGTTGCCCATAATCTCGGCCCGGTGCCAAGCCTCGATCAGCTTGGGCATATGATGGGCAAAGGTATCGGCGCTGGGCATCGGCTCGCCCGTGGCGGCAGCCAGCGCGTGGCTGAGGTTGAAATAATCCAGCTCATTCAGCCGCGCGTCGATTTCCGCCTGACCCTGACCGATGCCGTCGGCGGTTTCCTGATGGCGCTGCAGCGTGCCGCAATAGATGTGGTCAAAACGCTCGCCGCGATCAGCGAACCACTGGCCCAACCAGCGGGCCTGCTGATGACCCAGAACTGACAGATGGTCGTAATCCGCTTCGTTCTTGGCGGCCGAATTGGCCTGTCCGTGACGCACCAGCGTAATCGTTCCCATCTGCGCTCTCCTTGGTCCTTGCACCGGCTCTAGGGGGCCGGCGGGGGCTTGGCAATTGCCTATGGGCCATGGCCGATGCCGGAAATGTTGCGGGGGTGTCGCGGCAGGGCATGGATCAGGGCGCTTTGCCGTGGTCTATACTGCACCCAAGAGGAGACGCCCATGTCCGAAAAGATCCGTTTCACGCTCGACGGCCACGAGGTCGAAGCCGCCCCCGGTCAGACGATCTGGGAGGTCGCCAAGGGTCAGGGCACCTATATTCCCCACCTCTGCCACAAGGACGCGCCGGGCTATCGGTCTGACGGCAACTGCCGCGCCTGTATGGTTGCGATCGAGGGCGAACGCACCTTGGCCGCCTCATGTGTGCGTGAACCGTCCGAAGGCATGAAGGTCAGCAGTCAGGCCGCGCGCGAGGTGCAGGCCCGCAAGATGGTGATGGAACTGCTGCTGGCCGACCAGCCAGAACAGGAGGCCGCGCATGACCGGTCCTCGCATTTCTGGAAAATGGCCGGAATGCAGGGCATATCCGAAAGCCGCTTTCCGACGATGGACGCGGGCCATGTGCCGCTGCTGGACGACAGCCATGTCGCCATGCGCGTCAACCTTGATGCCTGCATCCAATGCAACCTCTGCGTCCGCGCCTGCCGCGAGGTTCAGGTCAACGACGTGATCGGTATGGCCGGACGCGGGCATGATGCCTATCCGGTCTTCGATATGGACGATCCGATGGGCGGCTCGACCTGCGTGGCCTGCGGCGAATGCGTGCAGGCCTGCCCCACGGGTGCGCTGATGCCCGCGACCGTGGTCGATGCGGCGCAAATGGGTGATCGCAATGACTTTGATGATGCGGTGGCCAGCGTCTGCCCGTTCTGCGGCGTGGGCTGTCAGGTCAGCCTCAAGGTCAAGGATGGCCGCGTGAAATATGTCGAGGGCATCAACGGCCCCGCCAACGAGGGCCGTCTTTGCGTCAAGGGGCGCTTTGGTTTCGACTATATCCACCACGACCACCGCCTGACCAAACCGTTGATCCGGCGCGCGGATGCGCCGCCCAAGGGCATGAATGTCGATCCCGAAAACTGGCAGACGCATTTCCGCGAAGCGACATGGGATGAGGCGCTTGAGGCCGCCGCCAATGGTCTGGGTGGATTGCGCGCGGCTGAGGGTGGGCGCGCGGTGGCGGGCTTTGGTTCGGCCAAATGCACCAACGAAGAGGCCTATCTGTTCCAGAAGCTGATCCGTCAGGGTTTTGGTCACAACAACGTCGATCACTGCACGCGCTTGTGCCACGCCTCGTCCGTGGCGGCGCTGATGGAAAACGTGGGCTCGGCTGCGGTGACTGCGACCTTTAACGAGATTGAAAACGCCGACGTCGCGATCCTGATTGGCACCAATGCGGTCGAAAACCACCCCGTTGCCGCAACCTATTTCAAACAATTCGCCAAGCGTGGCGGCAAGCTGATTGTCATGGACCCGCGCGGCATCGCGATGAAACGCTTCGCGACGCATATGCTGCAGTTCCGGCCGGGCGCGGATGTGTCGATGCTGAACGCGATCATGCATGTGATCGTGGAAGAGGGGCTTTATGACCCCGCCTATATCGAAAAGCACACCGAAAACTGGGAGGCCGAAAAGGAACACCTCAAGGCCTTTAGCCCCGAAGCCATGGAAGGCATCTGCGGCATTCCGGCGGCAGAGCTGCGCGCAACCGCCCGCACATTCGCGGCGGGCAAGGCGGGGATGATCTTCTGGGGCATGGGCATCAGCCAGCACATCCACGGCACCGATAATTCGCGGTGTCTGATCGCGCTGGCTTTGATGACCGGAAATGTGGGCAAGAAGGGTTCTGGCCTGCATCCGCTGCGCGGTCAGAACAACGTGCAGGGCGCCTCGGACGCGGGTCTGATCCCGATGTTCCTGCCGGATTATCAGACGGTTACCGATGATGGCGTGCGCACGGCATTTAACGAAATCTGGGGCAATGCGGTCTATAACGATGGCCAGAAGGGCCTGACCGTGACCGAGATTCTGGACGCGGTTCACGCGGGCCAGATCAAGGGCA
>JAHEBS010000168.1 GCA_024642145.1 Marivivens sp. | reverse complement strand
GGCAAGGGCGAAGTTAGGTTTACGTAGGGGAAACTTATATCGACATATGTTTGATGTGCCTTGCGCGAAAGGAAATGTCGCTTTGCGAGATTGTTCCGTTTCTTCATGACTTTCGGCGACCAGCGGCAATCGGCCGGACCACCTGCGCAGGACTGATTCGTTCTGGCCATGGCGGGCGGGGCATAAACGGCGAAAGCCGCGCGGTTTTCCGCGCGGCTTTGGGTCAAATCGATTTGCTCGGTGATCCGGCGTGACCTCCGGCGCGATCAGGACCTCGGTTTAAAAGAACGCCTGCAAACCGGTGATTGCGCGACCAAGGATCAGCGCATGAACATCATGCGTGCCCTCGTAGGTATTCACCGTCTCGAGGTTCGCGGCATGGCGCATCACCTGAAAGTCTTCCTGAATGCCATTGCCACCGTGCATGTCACGGGCATGACGCGCCGCATCCAGCGCCTTGCCGCAGTTGTTGCGCTTGACGATCGAAATCATTTCAGGCGCGGCATTGGCGTCGTCCATCAGACGCCCGACCTGCAGACTGGCCTGCAGGCCAAGGCTGATCTCGGTCATCATGTCGGCCAGCTTTTTCTGGTAAAGCTGGGTCTGGGCCAGCGGCCGATTGAACTGCTTGCGATCAAGGCCATATTGGCGCGCGGCATGCATACAGAACTCTGCCGCACCCAAGACGCCCCAGCTAATGCCGTAGCGCGCACGGTTAAGACAGCCGAACGGGCCTTTGAGGCCTTCGACAAAGGGCAACAGGGCATCCTCGCCCACCTCGACGTCTTTCATGACGATTTCGCCCGTGATTGACGCGCGCAATGACAGCTTGCCGCCGATCTTGGGGGCCGAAAGCCCCTTGGTGCCTTTGTCCAGCACAAAGCCGCGGATCTTGCCGCCATGCGCCTCGGACTTGGCCCAGACGACAAAGACATCGGCGATGGGTGCGTTGGAAATCCACATCTTGGCGCCGTTCAGCACATAGCCATTGGCGGTTTTTTTGGCGACGGTCTTCATGCCGGCGGGGTCAGAGCCCGCGTCGGGTTCGGTCAGACCAAAGCAGCCGATCCACTCACCTGCGGCCAGTTTCGGCAGATATTTCACGCGCTGTTCTTCGCTGCCGTAGGCATAGATCGGATACATCACCAGCGAGGACTGCACCGACATCATCGAGCGATAGCCAGAATCGACCCGCTCGACCTCGCGGGCGACCAGACCATAGGCCACGTATGAGGCGCCAAGCCCGCCGTATTCCTCGGGGATGGTCACACCCAAAAGCCCCATCTCGCCCATCTCGCGGAAGATCGCGGGGTCGGTGATCTCGTCGCGATAGGCGGCGATGACGCGCGGCTGCAGCTTTTCCTGCGCATAGGCACGGGCCGCGTCACGCAGCATGCGTTCCTCCTCGGTCAACTGACCATCAAGGCGGAAGGGATCCTGCCAGTCGAAGCGGCCCAGATCGGGGGCATCCTTGGCTTTGAGCTTGGGTTTGTCGACCATTTCCATCTCCAATCGCGGAAAACTCATGCTGCCTTGCGGCTTGGTGCTGTCATTTGCACATTTTTGCTGCATTATCCAACGAAACTGCCTCACAAATATATGAGAAAAACTCATGTTTGCGCGCCGCTACCTGCCCAGCCTACCCTCGCTCTTGGCGCTCGAGGCCGTGGAACGGCTGGGCAGCGCCTCGGCGGCGGCGGCGGAACTGCATCTGACGCAAGGTGCTGTCAGCCGCCAATTACAGACGCTCGAGGCGCAACTGGGTGTGGCCCTGATCATCCGCGAGCGGCACAGCCTGCGTCTGACCCCTGCTGGGCGTGATTTCGTGGCCGAGGCGCGGCGGGCCCTGCAGATGTTGAACCATGCCTCGCTGACGCTGCGCGCCAACCCGACGGGCGGCAGCCTGAACCTTGCAATCCTGCCCGCCTTTGGCATGCACTGGCTGGCGCCGCGACTGGCACGGTTTGCGCAGGCCCATCCCGAGGTCACGGTAAACCTTTCCACGCGGCTCAAACCCTTCGATTTCGCCGCCAGCGCCTTTGACGCAGCGGTCCATTACGGGCGGCGTGACTGGGCGGGCGTCGAATACCTCAAACTGATGGACGAAGACATGATCGCGGTCGCCGCCCCTGCCCTTGCCGCGCGCGCACTGACCGAGGCCGCGCAGGTCCTGACACTGCCGCTTTTGCAACTGGAAAGCCGCGCGGGTGACTGGGGGCGCTGGCTGGCGCATTTCGGCCATCAGGGGCCGCGGCCGCCCGCGATGCTTTTTGACCAGTTCGCCACCATGACGCAGGCCGCGATCCACGGCATGGGCGTGGCGCTGATCCCGACCTATCTGATCGGGCGCGAACTGGATGAGGGGCGGCTGGTGCCGGTCTTTGGCGGTCCGGTCAGGGCGCTGGGGTCCTATTACCTCGTCTGGCCCGACCACGGCCCGTCGCGCGCGCCGCTGGCAAGTTTTCGCAACTGGCTTGGCGCGGGTCTGGCCTCAGCCGCGCAGGCGTAGGCCCTCGGGATCAAAGGGCGCCGCCTCCAGCACGCGCGCCTTATGGTCGCGGCCAAGGATGGCCACGGTCACGTCATCGCCAGGCCTGATCCTGTCGGCCTTGAGGTAGGCCAGCGCCAGTGACTTGCCCACCGCATAGCCGAAAGCGCCCGAAGAAACCTGCCCGACCGGCGTGCCGTCCTTGAGGAAAATGGGCTCGCTGCCCGAGGCATCGGCGGTTGTCGCCTCGATTTCCAACAGCATCATCTTGTCGCGCGGGGCGCGATCCTTGATGGCAAGCCATGCGTCCTTGTTGAGAAAATCCTTGTCGGCGCGGATCAGGTGCGCAAGCCCGCTTTCCTGCGGCCAGTATTCGGGGCTGTAGTCGCGCCCCCAACTGCCATAGCCCTTTTCCAGTCGCAGCGACATCAGCGCGCGGCTGCCGACCGGACCGCCACCCTCGGCCCGCGCCGCATCGACAAGCGCCGCATAAAGCGCGGGTTGATCGGCGGCGGCGCAGTAAAGCTCCCACCCCAGATCGCCGGTGAACGAGACACGCAATGCGATACAGTCCACCCCCGCAACCGTGATGGCCGCGGAGCGGAAAAAGGGAAACGCCGCGTTGCCAAGATCGGCATTTGTCAGCCGACCCAGCGCCGCGCGCGCCTGCGGTCCTGCCAGCGCAAAGCCGCAGGTATCGACCGTATGCGAGGCAAAGGTCGTGCCATCGGGCAATGGCACCGCGCGGAAGAACCGCTGGTGATAGCGTTCGGCCATGCCCGAGCCGAAGATCCAGAATTCATCCGCGCCGCGCCGCGTCACGGTGAAATCGCCGGCAATACCGCCACGCTTGCCAATCAGCGGAGTCAGGCAGGACCGCCCCACCGCCTGCGGCATCCGGTTGGCAAAAAGGCTTTCAAGCCACGCCTCGGCCCCAGGACCGGCCACGCGATATTTCGCAAAATTCGAGATGTCGATCAGGCCGACGCAATCGCGCAGCATGCGCGCCTCGCGGCCCACCGCGTCCCACCACGGCTGGCGGGTGAACCCGTAGCTGTCGGGGGTCGCCGCGTCGAAATAAAGCGGGTGTTCCCAACCCACGTTCAGGCCAAAGACCGCACCCATGGTCTTTTGCGTCTCATAGACGGGCCGCACGCGGGCGGGGCGTCCGGCGCTGCGTTCCTCGTTCGGGAAGTGGATCTTGAAACGGTTGGCGTATTGGTCGCCCACCCGCGCCTTGGTGAAAGCGGGCGTGGCCCAGCTGTCATAGCGCGCCAGATCCCATCCGAACATATCAAGCGTGGGTTCGCCCTCGATGATCCATTCGGCAGCAAGTTTGCCAAGGCCACCAGATTGCGAAAAGCCGGGGATGATCCCGTTGCAGCAGAAATAACCCGTCAGTTCGGGCACCGGACCAAAGAGCGCCGATGAATCCGGCGACCAGATCATCGGCCCGTTGATCACGCGCTTGATCCCTGCCGCGCCCACGGCGGGCACGCGGTCGATGGCGCGCATCATGTTGGGTTCGATCCGTTCCAGATCGTCGGCGAAAAGCTCATGCCCGAAACCGGGCGGCGTGCCGTTCTCGGCCCAGAACCGCATGTCCTTCTCATAGGCACCAACCAAGAGGCCCAAGCCCTCTTGGCGCAGATAGTATTCGCCATCGCGATCCGCGACCGAGGGCAGACGCCGACCGAGGCCCGCGATCTCGGGGATGGTTTCGGTGACGAAATACTGATGTTCGGTCGGCATCAGGGGCAGCGTGATCCCTGCCATCGCCGCGACTTCGCGCGCCCAGAGGCCCGCGGCGTTGATCACCCAAGGCGTGCGGATTTCGCCCTTGTCGGTGCGCACGATCCATGTGCCGTCGGCCTGCGGCTCGGTCCCTGTGACGGGTGAAAAGCGGTGAATCTCGGCCCCCATGGCGCGTGCGCCTGCGGCATAGGCATGGGTCACGCCCGAGGGGTCAACGTTGCCGCCATCGGGTTCATACATGATGCAGCGGATACCGTCGAAATCGACCAGCGGATGCAGGCGCTCGGCCTCGTCGCGGCTGACTTCGTGAAAGTTCATGCCATAACGGCGCGCCTTGGCGGCCTGAATGCGCAGCTGGTGTTCGCGCGCCTCGGTCTGCGCGAGGTAGAGCGAGCCCGGCTGGAAGATGCCGCAGCCCTGCCCAGTCTCGGCTTCGAGTTCCTTATAGAGCCCCATGGTGTAGTGCTGGATGCGGCTGATGTTGGTTACATCATGCAGACCGTGAATATTGGCCGCCGCATGCCAGGTAGAGCCCGAGGTCAGTTCGGAACGTTCCAGCAGCACCACCTCGCGCCAGCCCAGCTTGGCGAGATGGTAAAGGATCGAGCAGCCAACCAGACCGCCTCCGATGACGACTGCCTGTGCATGACTGCGCATGGCCCGATCTCCTGCTGTTACAGGGTCAGACTATGGGGCAACGCAGCGCCCGCATCACAAAGCCACGACACGGGCGGGCGGAAATACGACCTCGACCGGATTAGCGGTCGTCAGCCACGCACAACTGGCGCTGACTGCCCAAAAGCTCGGCCTCAAGCGTCACCACATCGCCCGCCTTGAGGTAGACCTGCGGTTTTTTTCCCATGCCCACACCGGGCGGCGTGCCTGTCGAGATGACATCGCCCGGCATCAAGGTGAAGAACTGTGACAGATAGGCGATGAGGAACGGCACCTGATAGACCATGGTCGCCGTCGTGCCATCCTGCATCCGTTGGCCGTTCACATCGAGCCAGAGTTTCAGCGCCTGCGGGTCCGCCACCTCGTCAGGCGTTACCAGCCAAGGACCCAAGGGCGCGAAATTGTCAGAGCATTTACCCTTGGACCACTGTCCCGCACGTTCCATCTGATAGGCACGTTCCGAGATGTCATTGCACAGCGCATAGCCCGCGATATGGGCCGCGGCGTCAGCCTCGGCAATATAGCGCCCGCCCTTGCCGATGATCACCGCAAGCTCGACCTCCCAATCGGTTTTGACCGAACCGCGTGGAATGATGATCGGGTCGTCGGGACCGCAGATGCACGAGGCGAATTTCGTGAAGACAATCGGTTCGGGCGGCACGGCCATGCCGCTTTCGGCGGCGTGGTCGGCGTAGTTGAGCCCGATACCGATGAACTTGTCGCTGCCTGCAACCGGCGCGCCGAGGCGGGGGTTTCCCGCCACCAGCGGCAGCCCGTTAGGATCGATGGCCGCAAG
>JAHEBS010000026.1 GCA_024642145.1 Marivivens sp. | reverse complement strand
TGGGCGCGACGCGGACAAGCATCGGCTCAGCGCGCTTTTGAAGGCGCGGTTTGCCGAAAAGACCCGCGCCGAGTGGGAGGCGCTGATCGCGCCGCTCGATACCTGTTGGGGCGTGGTCTACGAGGGCGACGAGATGCTGGCAGACCCGCATCTGCAGGCGCGCGGTCTGGTCGGCAACGACGCCCGTGGCCGCTTTCCCGCCTTCCCCGTGGTCTTCGGCGGCGCGCGCGACGATGCGCTGGCGCCCGCGCCCGCGTTGGGGGCGGACACCGACGAAATTCTGGCGCGGCTTGGCTAGGTTACGCGGGGGATAGGGCTTGCCAAATCGCGCGCAAAGTCCTCATCTCATGACATGCCGACCCCCGAGCAAAATACCATCACCGCCCCGCGCCGTTTCTTTCTGTTCTGCACGGGATTTGCGGGATTTGCCTTGGTGTTGGCGGGCCTGAAAAAAGGCTTTGCCGAAGAGTTCTATGCAACCGCCGTCCTCAATGCGCTGACCTTTGGCAATGTGCTGTTGCACGCGATGATCTGGGCCGCCTTGCCGATCGTTGTCTTGGTGCTGGCGCTGGGTTGGCGACGGATCGTGCCGCGGCTGGGCGATATTGTCTTTGTCGCCTTGGGCACGGTGCTGTTCCAGTTGGGATTTTCCTTCATGAAGGCCATGATCCCCGAACTTGTGCCCTTTTACGCTGACCCGATGCTTGCCGCCTTTGACGCGGCCCTGCATGGCGGGCACGAGCCTTGGGAGGCCTTCTATACGGGCGACAGGCCGCTTGTGCCCGTGCCGGTGGTCGAGGCGGTCTATCTGCGGCTCTGGTCGGTGGTGGCCATGACCTTTCCCATTGCGCTGGTTGTTGTCGATGACGATGCGCGGCGCGTCGGGCGCTATCTCTTTGGCTTTGCCGCCACGTGGATCTTGCTGGGCAATGTCATCGCGGTGGCGGGATCCTCGGTCGGGCCGGTTTTTGCCGACCGTCTGAGTGGCGCTCATGATTTTGCGGGTTTGGCGGTGGCGCTTGATGCCAGCGGCATGGGACAGAGCGCCATAGGCGGCACGCAGGCCTATCTGTGGAACAACTATCTGGCGCAGAGCTTTGCCGTGGGGTCGGGTATTTCGGCCTTCCCCAGTGTCCATGTCGGGCAGGCCACCCTTGTCGCGCTTTACCTGACCGAGCGCTGGCGTCCCTTGGCGCTGGTGGGGCTGGCCTTTGTCGCGGCGATCTTCGCCATCTCGGTGCAGACGGGTTATCATTATGCGGTCGACGGCTATTTCTCGGTCGTTTTCGTTTTGGGCCTCTGGGCCTTTCTGCGGCGCTGGCAAGCGCGCGGCACCTTGCAGGAGGGCAGGGCATGAGCATTCCGGTTTTCGACGGTCACAACGATTTTCTGTTGCGGCTGCAAAAGGCGCCCGAGCGGCGCGACGAGATATGGCTCAAGGGCGATGGCACGGGGCATATGGATCTGCCGCGTCTGCGCGATGGGCATTTCGTGGGCGGCTTTTTCGCCATCTACATTCCCTCGCCGCATAACGACGACGACGATGACGACTTTGAAGCGATGATGGAAACCCCGCCCTATGCCTTGCCCCTGCCGGCGATGCTGGATCTGGGCCCATCGCAGGCCTTTGCCATGTCCATGGCGGGGCATTTGATGGCGATGGAACGCGCCGCGCCGCAGGATTTCCGCATCTGCCGTTCGGGCGCCGAAGTCACCGAGGCCGTCGCCAAAGGCCAGATCGCCGCGATCATGCATATGGAAGGGGCCGAGGCCATCGGGCCTGATCTGGATGCGCTGCATGTCTGGCATGCGGCGGGCCTGCGCTCGCTGGGTCCGGTCTGGAGCCGCCCGACCGTCTTTGGCCACGGCGTGCCGTTCCGCTTTCCTGGTGCGCCGGATACCGGACCTGGGCTGACCGAGGCGGGCCAGAACCTGATCCGGCTTTGTGACCGGCTCGGGATCTTGGTCGACCTCAGCCACATGAACGAAAAGGGGTTTGACGATGTGGCGCGCCTGTCGTCACGCCCGTTGATTGCCACCCATTCCAACGCCCATGCGGTGACGCCCTCGCCGCGCAACCTGACGGACCGCCAACTGGATGTGATCGCCGAAAGCGGCGGCATCGTTGGTCTGAACTTTGCCACCATTTTCCTGCGCGACGACGGTCGGCGCAGCCCCGAGATGACGCTCGACCCGATGTTGCGGCACCTCGACCACCTGATCTCGCGTCTGGGCGAGGGCGGTGTGGGTCTTGGGTCGGATTTCGACGGGGCGACGGTGCCCATGCCCATCGGCGATGTGGCGGGGGTTCCGGCCCTCCTGCAGGCCATGGTCGCGCATGGTTTCGGCGCGGATCTGGTGGCGCGGATCGCGCATCGCAACTGGCTCGATTTTCTGGCGCGGAACATGGACTGATCGCATGAAGATTTTGCTGGACCGAAAGTATGCATTCGAATACGAGGGCGGCGCGCGACGGGAGAACTGGATCACCAGTGCCGAAGGAGCAACCGCCCCGGTAAACTCTCAGGCAAATGGACCGACGTGCAACGAAACTCTGGAGAGAGGCGCCACATGCGCCCGCCGACGGGATAACGATCTCAGGCGAAAGGACAGAGGGGGCATCAATCTGGACGGCCGCAGGCTGTCTGAATGGTGCCGCAGGTCTTCTGCCTTCGGCGTAAGGGAGAAGTGATGACCGACCTCGCGATTACCGTCTTTCACGCACTGCACATTGAACTGGGCGCCCGCATGGTGCCTTTCGCCGGCTATGACATGCCGGTGCAATACACGCGCGGCGTGATGCAGGAACATAACTGGACCCGCGAAAAGGCCGGTCTGTTCGACGTGAGCCACATGGGTCAGGTCATCGTGCGCCCCAAGTCGGGCAATCTGGCCGATGCGGCGCTGGCCCTTGAGGCGCTGGTGCCTGTGGACCTGCTTTCGCTGGCCGAGGGCCGTCAGCGCTATGCCTTGTTCACCACGCCCGAGGGCGGGATCAGCGACGATCTGATGGTGACCAACCGTGGTGATCACCTGTTCGTCGTGGTCAACGCCGCCTGCAAGGATGCCGATATCGCGCATATGCAGGCCCATCTGGGCGCGACCTGCGATGTGATCCCCGTGACAGATCGTGCGCTCTTGGCGCTGCAAGGTCCGGGTGCCGAGGCGGCCTTTGACGCGATCGCGCCGGGTGCGGCGGCGATGCGTTTCATGGATGTCGCTACCTTTACCGTTGGCGGTGTCGATCTCTGGGTCAGCCGTTCGGGCTATTCGGGCGAAGACGGCTATGAGATTTCGGTCCCCAATGCCGGTGCCGTGGCCTTGGCGCGCCAGTTGATCGCCAGCCCCGAGGTCGAGTTCATCGGCCTTGGCGCGCGCGACTCGCTGCGGCTTGAGGCGGGGCTTTGCCTTTATGGCAACGATATCGACACCACGACCTCGCCGGTCGAGGCCAACCTGCTGTGGGCCATGCAAAAGGCGCGTCGCGCCGGTGGCGCGCGGGCTGGCGGCTTCCCCGGTGCTGCGCGCATCCTGCACGAGATCGCCCATGGCGCAGCGCGGCTGCGCGTTGGGCTCTTGCCCGAAGGCCGCGCGCCCATGCGGGCCGGCACAGCGCTTTACGCGGCCGAAACCGGCGGCGAGGCGGTGGGTTCGGTCACGTCCGGCGCCTTTGGCCCGACCATCGGCGCGCCCATGTCGATGGGCTATGTCGAGACTGATTTCTCTGCCATCGGCACCCGTCTTTGGGGCGATGTGCGGGGCAAGCGTATGCCGGTTTCTGTAGCGGCAATGCCGTTCCATCCGGCAAGATATAAGCGTTAACCAACAGGGGACTTCCCATGAAATACACCGAAGAACACGAATGGCTGCGCGTCGAGGGTGATCTCGTCGTGGTCGGTATTACCGAACACGCCGCCGAACAACTGGGCGACATCGTCTTTGTCGAACTGCCCGAAGAAGGCACGACCGTCTCCAAGGACGACGAGGTTGTGGTGATCGAGAGCGTCAAGGCCGCCTCGGATATCCTCGCGCCGCTCGACGGCGAGATCGTCGAGGTGAACTCGGTTCTGGCCGACAACCCTGCGCTCGTGAACGAGGACGCCATCGGTGACGGCTGGTTCTTCAAGATGAAGATCGAGGACATGTCCGCCCTCGACGACATGATGGATGAAGCCGCCTACAAGGCCTTCATCGGCTAACGGATCGGCCCCCCCTGCGGGGGCCGGTGCTTTCTGGCGGGGTGACGCGTAATGCACCCCCGCCGCAACCGCTGTTGCACGGAGAGGGATCATGCCCTTCAAGCCTACCGATTATCTGCCCTATGATTTCGCCAACCGCCGCCACATTGGCCCCTCGCCCGAGGAAATGGCCGAGATGCTGAAGGTCGTCGGGGCTGCAAGCCTTGATGATCTGATTGATCAGACGGTGCCCAAGTCGCTGCGTCAGGCTGAACCTCTGGACTTTGGCAAGCCCAAGTCCGAGGGCGAATTGCTGTTCTTCCTTGGTCAGGTGGCCAAGAAGAACAAGGTTCTGACCTCGCTGATCGGGCAGGGCTATTACGGGACGGTCACGCCGCCCGCGATCCAGCGCAACATTCTTGAAAATCCCGCTTGGTATACGGCCTATACGCCTTACCAGCCGGAAATCTCGCAGGGCCGTCTCGAGGCGCTGTTGAACTATCAGACCATGGTCTGCGACCTGACCGGCATGGAAATTGCCAATGCCTCGCTTCTGGACGAGGCGACGGCCGCCGCCGAGGCGATGACCATGGCCGAACGCGTGGCCAAGTCCAAGGCCAAGGCCTTTTTCGTCGATCACCACTGCCACCCGCAGAATATCGCGGTGATGCAAACCCGTGCCGCGCCGCTTGGCATCGAGGTCATCGTGGGCGATCCGGCCGATCTGGATGCGGAAAAGGTGTTTGGCGCGATTTTCCAATACCCAGGCACCTACGGCCATCTGACCGACTTTACCGACCATATTGCTCGCCTGCATGCGGCCAAGGCCGTGGGCATCGTCATTGCCGACCCGCTGGCGCTGACGCTGCTGAAAGAGCCGGGCGCAATGGGTGCCGATATCGCCGTGGGTTCGACCCAGCGTTTTGGCGTGCCGCTTGGCTATGGTGGCCCGCACGCCGCCTATTTCGCCTGCAAGGACGAGCATAAGCGCAACATGCCGGGCCGGATCGTTGGCGTGTCGATCGACAGCCATGGCCACAAGGCCTATCGCCTGAGCTTGCAGACGCGCGAACAGCATATCCGCCGCGAAAAGGCCACCTCCAACGTCTGCACCGCGCAGGCTTTGCTGGCGGTCATGGCGTCGATGTATGCCGTATTCCACGGGCCCAAGGGCCTGCAGGCCGTGGCCCAGCGTATCCACCGCAAAACCGTCCGTCTGGCGCGCGGGCTTGAGGCTGCGGGCTTCAAGGTCGAGCCTGAGGCTTTCTTTGACACGATCACCGTTGAGGTAGGTGCGCTGCAGGCCGCTGTCATGCAGCTTGCCGTCGAAAATGGCATCAACCTGCGCAAGGTGGGGGCCAACAAAGTCGGCATCAGTATTGACGAACGCACACGGCGCTCGACGATCGAGTCGGTCTGGCGCGCCTTCGGGATCGAACGCAAGGATGACGACATCTCGCACCACTATCGCGTGCCCGAGGCCCTTCATCGCGACACCGATTATCTGACCCATCCGATCTTCCACATGAACCGCGCCGAAACCGAGATGATGCGCTACATGCGCCGCCTTTCGGACCGCGATCTGGCGCTCGATCGCGCGATGATCCCCTTGGGGTCTTGCACGATGAAGCTGAACGCCGCGGCCGAGATGATGCCCATCAGCTGGCCCGAGTTCGCCTTTATCCATCCCTTCGTGCCGCTCGATCAGGCCGAGGGTTATCAGCAGATGCTGACCGATCTGTCGGAAAAACTTTGCACGATCACGGGCTATGACGCGATGTCGATGCAGCCCAACTCGGGCGCGCAGGGTGAATACGCGGGTCTCTTGACGATCCTGTCCTATCACCGTGCGCGTGGTGACCACGACCGCCGGATCTGCCTGATCCCCGTCTCGGCCCATGGCACCAACCCCGCGTCGGCGCAGATGTGCGGCATGGATGTGGTGGTGGTCAAAAGCCTTGAAAACGGCGACATCGACCTTGAGGATTTCCGCACCAAGGCCGCGGCTGCGGGTGACAAGCTTGCCGCCTGCATGATCACCTATCCCTCGACGCATGGCGTGTTCGAGGAAACCGTGCGCGAGGTCTGCAAGATCACGCATGACAACGGCGGTCAGGTCTATATCGACGGCGCCAACATGAACGCCATGGTCGGTCTGGTTAAACCCGGCGAAATCGGCGGTGACGTGAGCCACCTCAACCTGCACAAGACCTTCGCCATTCCCCATGGCGGTGGCGGCCCGGGCATGGGTCCGATCGGCGTCAAGGCGCATCTGGCCCCGCACCTGCCCGGCCATCCCGAAACCGGCGGGACCGAAGGCCCCGTCTCGGCCGCGCCCTTTGGCTCTGCTCTGGTTCTGTTGATTTCGTGGTCCTATGTGCTGATGATGGGCGGCAAGGGTCTGACGCAGGCGACCAAGGTGGCGATCCTGAACGCCAACTACATCGCCAAACGTCTGGAAGGGGCCTTTGATGTGCTGTTCAAGGGCCGCAATGGCCGCGTGGCGCATGAATGCATCCTCGATCCGCGCCGTTTTGCCGACAGCGCCCATGTCACTGTGGACGACATCGCCAAGCGTCTGATCGACAATGGCTTCCATGCGCCCACCATGAGCTGGCCCGTCGCGGGCACCTTGATGATCGAGCCCACGGAATCGGAAACCAAGTCCGAGCTGGACCGTTTCTGCACCGCCATGCTTGCGATCCGCGCGGAAATCGACCGCGTGGAAAAAGGCGAATGGCCTGCGGATAACAACCCGCTCTGCAATGCGCCGCATACGGTCGAGGATCTCGTGAGCGAGTGGAACCGCCCCTATACGCGCGAAGAAGGCTGTTTCCCCGCCGGTTCGTTCAGGGTCGACAAATACTGGTCGCCTGTTAACCGCGTCGATAACGTCTGGGGCGACCGCAACCTGACCTGCACCTGCCCGCCGCTGGAAAGCTATATGGACGCGGCCGAGTAACAGGGGCCTTCTTTTGACCGCGCGCGGGGCATGGCCTCGCGCGCGGTTTTGCGTCATCATGGGCCTGTCTTGGCGGGGACAGGACAGGATGCGCAAACACATCTTCTGCCAGAGCTGCGGTATGCCTTTTGGCGGTCAGGGTCTGCCCGCCGGACATGAGACTGACGGCAGCCCGAGCGCCGCCTATTGCCACCTTTGTTATGATGGTGGCCAGTTCCTGCAGCCCGCCATCAAACGCAGCAGTATGCAGCACCTCGTCGCCCATGCGTTGCAGCGCGGCGGCTGGTCGCGTCCGGCGGCATGGCTGGCGACCCGCCACATTCCGCTCTTGGCCCGCTGGCGCAGTGGCGCAGGGGCAGGGTGATAAACAGCAAACTTGCCAGCCGCGCCCTGTTCATGCGCTAATGCATACCAAAATCGGTAAGAATCAAATCGCCGTTGGCAAAGGGGAGAAACGTTGATGGAAATCAGTAACAAGGAACTCGGTCACGGGGTTCTGAAGGTCTCGCTCAAGGGCTCGCTCGACGTGGCGGGTGCCGATGTGGCCGACGCGCATTTCGCGGGGCTCGATGCCGCGCACCAGCGCGTGATCGCCGATCTGGCAGGCGTGGACTTCGTGGCCTCGGTCGGCATCCGCGTGCTGGTCAAGACTGCCAAGACCCTGTCGGGCCGCGGTGGCAAACTGGTGTTGATCCACCCCAATGATGCGGCCCGCCGTGTGATGTTCACCACGGGGCTCGACCGGATCGTGCCCATCGCCGAGGACGAACAGGCCGCGGTTACCGCCGTTTCCTGAGCTATGGGCGGGGCGACCATCCGCCTCGAGAATGATCTGGGCGAGATCGAGCGGATGAACCGCTGGCTCGCCCACGTCCATGCGGGCACCGACGAACAATTCGAACGTATCAAGCTCTGCCTGAACGAGGCCGTCGAAAACACCATCCGCTACGGCTATCCGGTGGGCGGGCTGGGCTATGTGGACCTGAGTCTGGATCAAGGCGGCCCCTGCATCACTGTGGTCATCCGCGATGACGGCAAGCCCTATGACCCCTTGGCCCGTGCCCTGCCTGACCCGATGCGTGATCTGGAAAGCGCCACGATTGGCGGCTTTGGTATCTTGTTGATGCATGAGGCCGCGACCAGCCTCAGCTATGCCTATCGCGCCGGTATGAATGTGCTGACGGCCGAATTCTGCCCGCGTCAGGCCCCGAAATAACGGAAGGTCAGACAGGTCAGATCGTCAGACTGTGGCACGCCCGTGGAAAACGCCAGAACCTGACCCATGACGGATTTCACAACCTCGGGTGCGGCATGTCCCGCAAGCGAAGTCATGAGGGTCGTGAACCGCTCGGTCTCGAACTGGCTACCGTCAGCGGCAAAGGCCTCGGTGATGCCATCGGTTCCCAGCACCAGCGCGTCGCCGGGGGCGAGCGTGCCGCGCATCAGGCCAAAGGGCATTCCCTCGAACAGGCCCACTGCCGGACCTTCGGGACCGATTTGTTCGGTCCGGCCATCGGCCCGCAGCACATAGGCCTCTTCATGCGCGGCATTGGCATATTCAAAGGCGCCTGTGTCCAGATCCAGCCGCACAAAGCACAGCGTCACGAACATGCTTTCGGAATTATCCTCGGCCAGAAGGTCATTCAGCGCCGCCACGACATGCCCCGCATCGGCGCCTTGGCGGGCGATGGTTTTCAACACGGTGCGCGTCACGCTCATAAAGATCGCCGCTGGAATGCCCTTACCAGATACATCGCCAATCGCCAGACCCACGGTGCGGTCGTCGATCATGAAATAGTCAAAGAAATCGCCACCCACCTGTTTGGCGGGCTTCATGTCCGCCGCGACCTCGAACTGGCGACAGCGTTGGCCTGCGTTGATCGACTTGGGCAGGAATGACCTCTGGATGACCTCGGCGGTGCTCATTTCCTGCTGGAAAAGATGCTTGGTCTCGATCTCCTTGGCCATGCTTTCAAAGACCGTGGCAAAATGGGCATAGCGATCAGCGCCATGTTTCAGGGCGGCCAGCATGTCGGGCTCGAAATCGCCCTGCGCCAGCGCCTGCGCGGCTTGTGACATCACGGCGATCGAGTTGTTCGACCGCTCGATCCGGCCGCCAAGCTCGGCAATCACGCTCATGGCGCAACTGGGGTCGCGTTCAAGCAGGTCTTCGATGGTGTCGCGCCCGATCCGCAAGAGCGAGGCCCCCTGTTCGCTGAGAACCGAGGCATTGCGCAGACGGTCGGAAAAGGCCGCGATTTCGCCCACGACCTGCCCCGCGCCGATGGTGGCGACGATGGCGCGTCCGGTTTCGGTCGCGACCTCGATCTCGACCGCGCCGTCGATGATCAGATAGGCGGCGTCACCGACCGCATGTTGTTCAAAAAGCCGCGCGCCGGGGTCAAGCGTTACCACGCGACTTGCCGCGGCGATCTCGGCCAGACGGTTTTCGGCGATGGCGGAAAACAGCGAAGACTGTTTGAGGAGCCTTGCGTGATGTCGATGCAGATCCATACGCGGCCCGTTCCCGTCCAAATCAAAGCGTCGTTGCTTCTTGCCTGCGCCATGGTTTGCGCAACAACGCCGCCTGTCAACGCGCGGCGTGACGCAGGGTCGTGGCCTTTGCCAAATAACCGAACGCCCGCAGATCTTGCGGGCGTTGGCTATCGCGAGGGGGTGTGGCCAATCGGCGTGACAATCGTCTTGATGCCGAAAATGGCTTGGCTTTTGTGGGATCAGGGTCTGTCTAGTCGGCCTGCTCTGCGCCACCTGCGTCTTTTTCCATGGTGGCCGTTACGGGGGCAAAGCCGTCGAGACCCATCGTCACGCTGACGTGCTTGGCCGCCTGGCTGATGACGTAGATCGAGTTGGGGTTGGCGCGCAGATGTCCCGCAAGCCCGCTGTCATCGAGATGGATCCGTGCGTCGCCGCCGGCCGGCACCGTGATGTCCGGATGCAGGATATAGCCCTCTTGCACACCGCTGTCGGCATCGGTCAACGTAAAGTAGAGTGCAAAGCCCGTCAGATCCGTGCTGCCATCATTGACCACCTGAATTTCAAGGTGATCGGGCGCGTCCTTATGCGCCACGGGATCTACGTTGTTTTCCACCAAAAGCTCGCCGATATGAAAGGGCGCAATCGCCGTGGCCGTGCTGGCGGCAAAGGGGTTTTCCGCAAAAAACGGCGCGGGGTCTGCCAGATCGTTCAGGCCGTCGCCGTCGGTGTCGGCGTTCATCGGGTCGGTGTGCAAAAGCGGTTCTGCACTGTCGGGCACGCCGTCGCCATCGGTGTCGGTCACCGCAGCATGGGCGGCACCGGTGGCGATCAGGATCAAGAGGGCGGTGGTCGTGAGGGCTCGTTTCATGGTTCAGTTCTCCTTGGTCAGGCGGTCGGGATTGATCGGCACCAGCAGCACAATTGCGCCAAGGCCGAAGGCGAAGAGGATCAGGAAGAGCGCGTCCCCGCTCTTTTCGGTCAGGATCGGACCGAGCGGTTTGCCCGTGTAGGTGTCCTTGATGCCCAGCACGGCGAAGGTGAAACGCTCGAAATGTTTGGTCGGGGACGAGATCTCGATATCGTTGCGGATCGTCTCGTAGGTGGCGAAACCGGCCTTGATACGATCTTGTTCGGCTTTGGGCACCGAAAGGGCGGCGAAAACCCCGCCCGCAACCTGATTGTCAGGGTCCATGGTGTCGCCGATCTGTGGGGCCACCAGCACCATCAGCATCCACAGCGCGAAGGCGTAAACCAGACCCGCAGAGGCTGAGCGGAGCCAAAGCGAAAGCGCAAAACCCACCGTGTATATTCCACTGAGATAAAGCACTGCCGCGGCCCAGCCGACCGTGAGACGTCCCAGATCGGACAGCATCAGGCCAACGCCGGAAGTCAGCTCAAGCAAGATCGCCGCCGCGATGGTCACGGCCCCTGCCGCCGTCGCCGCAAGGAAGAACCCGCCAAGCAGCTTGGCCGCCAGCACCTGCCAGCGCCGCAAGGGGCGGGTCAGGATCAGGGCCAGTGTTTGACGCCCCCGTTCGCTAACAGCGGCGCGGTAGCCCGCGACCAGAGCGATCACGGCGCCCATGATTTCCAACTGTTCCACGGTGCCGCGCAGAAGTTTCAGGGGCCAGAACTCTGGCGAGGCGATGGCCGAGGCGGATTTGCCCAGCGCGATGAGCGTGTCCTTGGCGGCCATATAGGTGGCGACGTCGGTGTGAAGCGCCAGTGATCCCGTGGCCAGCGAGGTGATGGCGGCGGCCGCCAGCGCAAGTGTCGCGATCAAGAGAAACCGGTCCCGCAGAGCCTCGCGCGCATCACGCGCCGCGATGGTCAGAATGGGTGAGAAATCAGGCATCGGGGCCTCCTTGGTTGGGGTCGAGGGCCAGACATCCGGCCAGCGCGATGCCGCCCGAAATGCCAAGCGCAAGGAGCAGGTCAACCAGCGGCGGGATAAGGCCGCGGGGCTGGATGCCGTCGGGCAGATAACCCAGCAGGTCAGCCGAGATGAACTTGTAGCTCTCGGACAGGGAGAGTGGCCCGAAGAGGTCGCCCAGCAGTTGGAACGCGGCCGTATCCGGTGCGGCGGCAAGGGCCGAGACGGGGTTTATCGCGGCCGTGGGGGTCACATTGCCGGTGATGGCGGGTAGCACAAAGGTGACCGCGAGCCAGACCACCGTGGCCCCGAGCAGCCCCGCTGCCGGTGCAGAAAACCGCGCGGCCGCGCCAAGTGCCACGAGGCCGAAGACCATCACATAGGCCCATGAAAGCGCAAAGAACCCGACAAAATGCACCCAATCCGCCGCGCCCACACGGACCTGAGGCATGACCACAAGCGTCAGTGCGCTGACAATGGCAGCGACAAGAATGATGGCCGCCGTCGCGCGCCCCAGCGCCTCGACCTTGCCGCGTGCGTAGGTCACCCTTTCCAGAGGACGGGCGGCCATCAGCGGCAAGGTGCCTGCGGTCCGGTCGGCCTCGATCAGTCTGGTGCCGGTCAGCACGGCCGCAAAGGCGCCGATAAGGCTGACATAGACCGAGAGGTTGCGCAGGATCGCCAGCGGCGAGCCCTCGGTGACGGGGTTGGGGGGCACAGGTTGGCCGACACTGGCCAGATAGGCACTTGCGTCGGCGTAGATGGCATTGACCGTCGTCGTGGCGGCCCATCCCAGATAGGCCGAAACGAATACAAGCGCCACGAACATCACCGCGACAAGCATGACGGTGCGTTCGCGCATCAGGCCGGTCATGGCCTGCGCGGCGATGGTGCGGGACTGTCTCATGCCGCGGCCTCGTCCGGCGCCACGCTCATATAGAGTTCTTCGAGGGATGACTCGTCGCCATAACGCGCGGTGACGGCTTCCATGCTGTCGTGGAATACCAGCCGACCGTGGCTCAGAACGCCGATCGAAGAACAGGACTTGGCGACCTCGGACAACAGGTGCGTGTTCATGAAAATGGTCATGCCCGCGGCGTTGAGATCACCAATGATGTCGCGCAGCATCCGCACGCCCATAGGGTCAAGCCCAGAGGTGGGTTCGTCGAGGAACAGCACCTTGGGTCGGTGCAAGATCGCCTGTGCCAGACCCACGCGCTGACGCATGCCTTTGGAAAATGTGCCGACGCGGCGATTGGCCAGATCCTCGATCTTGAGAAAGGTCAGCGCCTTGTCCACTGCCGCCTCTGGCGCGTTCAGGCGCGAGAGGCGCGCGAAGAAAAGCAGGTTCTCGACGGTGGTGAAATTGTCGTAAAGCCGAACGTTTTCAGGCAGATAGCCGATTGATGCCCGCACCGCCATCGGGTCGGTGGCAAGGTCATGGCCGGCCACGCGGGCCGTGCCTGCGCTGGGCGCCAGAAGCGTTGTCAGCATTCTGATGGTCGTGGTCTTGCCAGCGCCGTTATGGCCCAGAAAACCGAAAACCTCACCCTCTTCGATCTCGAGCGTCAGGGGGTAGAGCGCCATGGCGTCGCCATAGCGACGCGCGAGCCCTTGGGTGGAGATGGCGAATGTCATGGAACCTCCTTTGTTCAATGAGGAACTTGATCACTCGCTTGGCGAACCGCTTTCCCAAGACTTTACAGTTACGTGAGATTTGGCGTTCTGCCCCCTGAGGTCAGACTCTCGGTTGTCAGGCACGCGCTTTTCAGGCGCTGACGCGGGCGCGGCGCAGGGTCATGGTGCCGACCGTCAGTGCGATAACGGTCAGAAAACCAAGGCTTGTCGGGATCGTGCCAAAGCCCATGCCGCCATAGTCATGCGGTTGCGACATCAGATCTCCGAACGAGGCGCCAAGGGGCCGCGTGAAGATATAGCAGATCCAGAAGGCCCAGAGTCCGTCGAGTTTGAGAAAGAAATACCCGCTGGCGACCGACGCGATGATCAGACCGAAAAGAATGCCCGTCGCGGTATAGCCCAGCGCGAATTGTTCGGACACAAGATCGCCAGCCGCTGTCCCGAGCGCAAAGGTGAACAGGATCGCCAGCCAGTAGAAGGACTCGCGGCGTGCCGTATAGACGGTGTGGATCGACAAGGTGCCTTCGACCGCGAGCCACGCGGCAAAGGTGGCCGCAAGTGCCACGGTAAAAACGAGGGTCGAGGTCATCAGCGGCACACCAAAGGCATCCGTCAGATTGTCCGTCACAAGCGTGCCCACGATGGAAATCAGGACAACCGCCGACCAATAGGTGGCGGGCACATAGCGGTGGCGTCCGAATTGCCAGAACAGGGCGGCGATCAGGATCATTCCCATAAAGACGGTCGTCGCGGTCAGGCCGAGGCCAAGGTTGACAGCCAGATAGTCAGCCGCGGTCTCGCCCATGGTCACGGCCATCAGTTTGATCAGCCAAAACCCGGCAGTTACCTCGGGCACGCGGTTGGCGGGGTTGATATCCGCCGCTTGGAAGGATCGGGAGGACATGGATTCAGCCTTTCAGTTGGGCAAGCGCCTGCGCCGAAAAGGCGTCGGCGTGGGCATCATCGTCAGCATTGCAGCGTTCAAGCGCCCGCGACAGCAGGTCTGCCACCGCCGCGTTTGGCGTCGTGGTCCCTATCTGGGCACGAACTTGGTTGATCATCTCTTCGCAAGGCAGGGGGTGGCCCGTCGCATCCGTCACGTCGATGCCCATGACCTGCTGGACGGTGCCAGCCGGTGCGGCGACAGGCGCGGCCAGCGTGGCAGCAAGCGCGTTCAGCGCGTCGCTGACGGTGACGGGGTTGGGGGTGGATGCCCGCAGGGCCGAGAATGTCCGATCCGCAGCGTCATCGATTGCGCCCCATGCGCCCGGGTCGGCCTGACGCAGCGTGGCGGCGTTTTGGTCCCAAAGGACCTCTAGATCGGTGATGCGCTTTTCGGCGGCGGCAAGATCGCCCGTGGCCGCGATCGACTGGGTGGCGCTGACAATCTCTGAATAGGCCGACAGGTCGCCAAGTCCGGCGCTGATCTGTGCTGTGGCCTCGGCCGAAGGTGCCGCCGCCACGAGGTAGGCCTCGAACAGGGCAAAGCCAGCCACGGGCACTGCGATGAGTGCTGCGGAAAGCAGTAGGTTTCGCATTTGGGGATATCCATGAATACAAGCGCGCGATTGCGCTCGTCCGCTTGATCGCAGCGGCGCCCGATGGCCGTATTTCGGCCGGATTACTTCTTTGTAAGATTAGCGCGTGCCCGCCAGATCGATCACCGCTGCGGCCCCATCGGTAAACCACGGATCGCCCGCGACCGAGGTGCCCAATCGCGGTTCAGAGACCGCGACGGGTGGCATCACAGTTGCTCCGACAGCGGCCAGATCTGCACTTAGCGTATCGCGTTCATTGTCAATATTGGGGTCGATATGGTGGTAGATCCCCGGATCAAAGCCATCGTCGTAGCTGGCCGCGCCAACAAAGACGCGCCGCCCGTCCGCCAGCAAGAAAGGCGTGGCCCAGATCCTGACGTGATGGCGCTCGCGCAAGGTGTTGTCCGGCGTCGGCTTTTCAAAGGCGAGGTCATTTGGCTCGCCGCCCCAGAAATAGGGGGTAACGGGCGCTGTCTGGTAGGGCTGGTTGGTCCATGCCGCCCAAGCCGCCCGTGCCAGAGGCCTCAGGCTGGGCATTTGTGCGGTATTCCAGCCACCTTCGTTCATGCGCGCGACCAGCGTGGTCTGGTCGGGGGCCAAGAGGATGATATTCACGGGCTCCAGCGGATTGCCAAGCAGGCTTTCGGTCGTTGCGGCAAAGGCAGGGTCCGCCAAGACGGTGGCAAGGTCGGGCATGATGCTGACCTCGGTGGCGGTCGCCCGTCGGTTCAGCGTCTTGTCGTAAGATATGATGGTCCATCCCGCATAGCCCATGAGCAAGGCAGTCAGGCCTATTGCGACGGCGCGAACAGGCGAGGCCATCTGCAAGGCGGCATGGCGCGGCGTGCTTTCGTAGCGCCACTCGGCGATCGCGACACCTATGACCAGCATCAGGCCGCCAACCAGCCAGCCGTTGGCCACATCGGTCATGTAATGCTCGATCAAAAAGACGCGGCTGCCGCCGATGGCCAGCGCAACGAGGCTTGCTGAGAAAACAGTGGCCATAAAGCCCAACCGCCCTCGGCGCCACGTGATGTAGAACAGCATGCCCCAGAACGCGACCGAGATTGCCGCATGGCCAGAGGGAAAGCTGTTTGAGCTTTCGACATAATAGGCAAGCTCGGGCCGTGGGCGATTAAAGATCGCCTTGAGCAGCCATACCGCCACCAGATCACCACAGGTTGCCACCGCCAGACCCAAGGCCAGCGCGCGATGGCCTCGCACAACCAGCCAGAACAGGGCGACACCAAAGACCGCCCCAACCACGCGGCTGTCGCCAAACGCCGTAACGACCGTCGCCGTCTTCAAGAGCGGCGGGCTCCAGAACGTATGGACAAGATTGGCGATCCGCATGTCTGCCTGAAGGATCGGATCGGCGGTCAGGAAATCAAAGACCGAACCTGCCCAGATCGTCAGGACATAGACAAAAAAGAGCCCGAGAAATGTCGCGGGCAATCCGGCAAAACGACCGATCCGCAGCCGCGCGGCAATCTGGCCCGCCAGCAACGGATGGCGCGCGGCCCATGCCTGCACATCGGGGTTTTCCACAATCGCCCTGATCACCGAACGGCCCACCGATTTCAGCAGGGGCCCGAAACGCGCGAGGTTCGACACCACCCAATACAGAACGAACAGGCCCGCAACGAGGCCCAGACCAAAGAGTGCGACACGGGTCAGCAGCGGGCCGAAGCGCGAAAAAACTTCACCGAGGAAATAGCCGATCGAGACCTGCACGAACGCATAGGGAAAGCCCGCGACGATATTCCAGATGACAAACCTGCGCCGCTCCATCCCCGTCATGGCGGCTACCAGAGCGACCAGACCCGAGACAGGGCCCAACAGGCGGCCAATGACCAACGCCAAGCCGCCCCTGCGCTTGAACAGGCTTTCAGCCCTCAGATACGATTTTGACCCCAGAAATCGCCCACCCGACCCAAGGCCGCGCCGCGCAAGGATGCCCGTCCAATAGCTCGCTTCGGCGCCCAGAATTGAACCGATGGCCACGAACCAGACCAGATCGAAAAAGTCGATGGTGCCGCGTTGCACCAGAATGCCGCCCGCCTCGACGACCAGCGAACCCGGAACCACGACGCCAGTCAGGAACCATGACTCGAGGACCGAGGCCAGCCCGATGATCCAATAGGCGATGTCACCGAGGCTGGAGAGCGAGGGCAGGATCTGGCTCAGACTATGTGGCAAGGGACGTCAGCTCCGCGGTTGATATGGCGTCAGTTGTCGCGCGCTGCGCATTGGGACAAGTCAAAAACTTCTTACAAATCCGTAAGAGCGCGCCAAACCGCGAACCCTGTAAGGTCATTAACCTATCGTAACAAGGGCGTCAGGCGCCAAGCAAAACCGTGGGCCAGTTTCTCTCGCACAGGCAAGCCCCTGTGACAACAAATGGAGAAAAGACGTGAAAAACATAGTTCTACGCATCACCACGGTTGCGATCATGGCCTTGGCCCCCTTGATGGCGGCCGCGCAGACCGCAAGCACGGACCCAACCGACAGCCAATCGTTGCTGTTCCAGCAGGCCAACGTAAACATGGCGCAGGCTGGCGAACTGGCGCTGGCCCAACATGCTGGCGCGCTTGTTTCCGTTGGGTTCAATGATCAAGATGGTCAAGGTGTCTGGGAGGTCGCGATTGCCGGCGCCGACGGTAAGACCTGGATCGTGACGCTCGATGCGCAGAGCGGCCAGATTCTCGGTCAGGGCCTCTCTGGCCTGATGGATGACGAAAGTGGCGGCGACGAAGGCCAAGCTGAAAATGCCGACGGCGGGTCCGAGGCCGACGGCGAGGATGGCGGTCAGGCCGAAACGACAAACTAAACGGCAAATCGAGCGTTCCGGTTCATATCGGGCCGGAACGTTCCAAGTCCGAAAACGGGGCCATATGAAAATTCTTCTGGCAGAAGACGATGCCGAGACCGGCGATTACATTCGAAAAGGTCTGCTTGGTGAAAGCCACGTGGTGGACCATGTTCGCGATGGCCGCGAGGCGCTGACCCAAGCGACGCTGATGGCCTATGATCTGTTCATTTTTGACCGCATGATGCCGAGCCTCGACGGTCTTTCGCTGGTCAAGGCGCTTCGGGCAGCGCAGGTCAAAACGCCGGTCATTCTCTTGACGGCGATGGGCGGCATCGACGACCGCGTGGCGGGGCTGCGGGCGGGCGCCGATGACTATATGGTCAAGCCCTTTGCCTTTGTCGAACTCTTGGCCCGTATCGACACCATCGCGCGCAGACCGGCGCTGAAGCCAGAGATCACAAGGCTCGATATTGGCGAGATTCATCTTGATCTCTTGCGCCGCGAAGCAACGCGCGAGGGACAGGTGATCGAACTTCAGCCGCGGGAATATCTGCTGCTCAAACATTTCATGGAGCGTCCGGGTCGGGTGCAAACCCGCACCCTATTGCTAGAGGCGGTTTGGGGGCTTCATTTCGACCCCAAAACAAGCGTCGTCGAAACCCACATCAGCCGCTTGCGCGCCAAGATCGACAAGCCGTTCAAGCGCCAGCATCTGGTGACGCTCCATGGCGTGGGATACGTCTTTCAACCATGAAAAGACCCATCTCTTGGTCAATGCGCTTTGCATTGCTGATTTCCGCGGTTTTCGCGTTCAGCGCCATCGTGGCGGGCGGCGTCGCATGGAGCCTGCAATCTCAGGACCTGAGCAAGCGGTTACAGTCCGATGTGCTGACAGTCGCGCAGGGACTTGCCTCTATCGCCAATGACGCAGATCGCCAGGATCTGATCGAACAGGTCGATGCCGAGGCAGCGGCCTCGCAAAACGGGGCGAAACTGGTCGCCTTTGTCGATGGTGCGACGGGCGAAAGCTATGGCAACATGATCGTGGCACGACCCTTTGCGGGCACGCGGCGGCTGGTGCCGGGCGTGGACATGACGCTGACCCAGCCGCTGTCGGATCAGGCGCCCGAGGCCTATGTCGGCGTCGGCATTCAGACCAAGGTGGGCTGGGTCATTGTCGCACGTGACGAGGCATGGGTATCCGACGGTCGAGAATTGCTTCTGACCTCGACGGCATGGGGGCTTGGCCTTGCCCTGTCGCTGGCGATCGCATTTGCGATCTTCATCGCCCGCCGCAACGAAGCCCGTATCATGCGAATGGAACAGGTCCTTGACGCCGTGGGGGCCGGCGACACGTCGTTGCGGATCAACGAAACGGCAGATGATGATCTGGCACGCCTTGCCGCCAAGGTCGACGTGACGCTTGACAGGCTTGAGGCTGGTATCGAGTCTATCCGGCAGGTCTCGACCGATGTGGCGCACGACCTGCGCAAACCCCTTACCCGCCTGCGCATAAGGCTCGAGCCTCTGGCCTTGGACCAGACCAATCCAAGCTCTTTGCGTGGCGAGGTCGGGGCCGCTCTGGCAGACCTCGATTCCATATCTGCGACATTCGACGCCATTCTACGCCTGTCGCGCCTGCAATCGGGCACGGTGAAACCCGAACGCGCGGCATTCGACCTGTCGCAACTGGCAAGCGAGATCTTCGAAGATTTCGCGCCGGTGGCCGAAGACGCGGGGCATCATTTGCGATTTGAACGCGCTGAAAATGGATTGCCGCTAATGGGTGATCGCGAGCTGATCGCGCAAGCCATCATCAACCTTTTCGAAAACGCAATCCGCCATTGCCCACCGCCTGCCCATATTGTCATGTCGGTCGGTGCAGAGCGCGGCCGCCCGTTCGTCTCTTTGACAGATGATGGCCGCGGCATTGCCGCCGAAGATCGGGCGCGCGTCACCCACCGCTTTGTGCGTCTGGACAATGCACGTTCCAGCCCCGGGACCGGGCTGGGGCTTAGCCTCGTGCGCGCGATTGCCGACCTGCACGGGGCGGCGCTTGACCTGAGCGACGCCAAGCCAGGGCTGATTGCAAAGCTGATCTTCACCGCCGATGACGAAAGCGCGACCCACGGTTGAGGGCGGCTGACGCAATCGCAAACGCCTGATCATGAACCTTCGCAGAACCCCGCGCTGACCGCCGCGCCAATCGGTCAAGTTCACGGCACCCATGAGGAGAAAATGGGTGCAGAGCGGCCGCCACGGTCAACAACGCCGAAGGCAACGGCAAACCTGCCGCCATAACGGCCGGAAAAGGCGCATGAATTTTGCAGGAAAGTGGCAGCCCGTAGGGGAGTCGAACCCCTCTTTTCAGGTTGAAAACCTGACGTCCTAACCGATAGACGAACGGGCCACGCGGTGCGTGAGGGGGCTTTTATGGAAAGCCGCCGGACAGCGCAAGAGGGTTTTCGCAAATATTTTTGCTGCTTGAAAATACTTTGAAAACCGCGACTTCACAGCGCTTCGGCGGCATCGTCGAGCATCAATTGCACCGATCTGCGCCCGTTCCAGCTGTTGATATCGAGTCGTCCCGCCAGATGCACGCGCCCACCGCCACGGCGGGTCAAAAGCGCGCCAAGTGGCCCATCGGCAGCGCCAAAGGCGATCGCGTCGATGCGCGGGCCCGCGCCTTCCCAAAAGCTGAGTTTCAGATGGCCCGATCCCACCACACGGGTTGCGGCAATCTGCTGGGCCGGAAAGGCGAAACGCGGGGCAGGGGCGCCCATGCCGAAAGGGCCCGCCTTTTCCAGTGTCTCGATCAACCCGATCGTGGCCGCTGCGGGCATCAGCACGCCGTCCAGCCTCAGGTCTGCAGGGCCCAGAACATCGGCCCCTTGCCGCGCCAGCAATGCGCCCAAGCGCGCCATGGCGGGTTCCAGATTGGCGCGCGTCACGGTCAGGCCCGCCGCCATGCGGTGACCGCCGCCCTTGACCAAAAGCCCCTCGGACGCGACGCGTTGCACGGCGGTCCCGAGGTCGATGCCTGTCGCGGAACGTCCCGAACCCTTACCCTCATCCCCGTCAAAGCCGATCACCACGGCGGGGCGGTTGGTGGCCTCTTTCAGGCGCGCGGCGACAATGCCCACGACACCTGGATGCCAGCCCTCGCCCGCTGCCCAGACCAGCGGCCCGTCCGTGCCGCGCGCCTCGGCCTGCGCCAGAGCCTCGGCCAGAACGCCGGACTCGATTTCGCGCCGCTGACTGTTGAACTCGTCAAGACGGGCGGCGATCGAGCCTGCCTCGTGCGGATCGACCGTGGACAACAGCCTAGCGCCCAGATCGGCACGTCCGACGCGGCCGCCCGCATTGACGCGCGGGCCAAGCACAAAGCCCAGCGCATAGGCCGAGGGCGCGGTATCCAGCCGCGCGACATCGGCCAACGCGACCAATCCTGCGCGTTCCCGCCGCGCCATGACGGCCAGCCCCTGCCGCACCAAGGCACGGTTCACGCCCGTCAACGGGGCCACATCCGCGACGGTCGCCAAGGCCACAAGATCAAGCAGATCAAGCAGTTGCGGGCCTTCGCGCCCCTTTGCACGCAGTTGACGGTTGGCCTCGACCAAGAGCAGGAACACCACCCCCGCCGCGCAGAGATGCGCCAGCGCCCCGTCTTCGTCCTGACGGTTGGGGTTCACGACGGCAAAGGCGGGCGGCAGGGTCTCGCCGCCCAGATGGTGATCGACAATCACCACATCCGCGCCCTTGGCGGCAGCCACGGGGCCATGGCTCAGGGTGCCGCAGTCCACGCAGACGATCAGACGGTGGTTCTTGGCCAGACCCGCCATGGCAGGTTCATTGGGCCCATAACCCTCGTCGATCCGGTCGGGAATATAGACGGTCGGGGTGATGTCGAAGGCACGCAGCCAATTGACCAAAAGCGCCGCCGAGGCGCCGCCGTCCACGTCATAATCGCCGAACACGGCGATGGGTTCGCGGGCTTCAATGGCCGCAATCAGCCGTGTCGCGGCGGGCTCCATGTCGCGCAAGGATCGCGGGTCTGGCAGGGTGTCGCGGATCGTGGGGGCCAGATAGGCGGGCACATCTTCCGTGGCCACACCCTGACGCACCAGCAATAGGCAGAGCGCCAGTGGCTCGCCCGTGGCCTGCGCCATGGCCTGTGCCAATCGTTCGGCGTCAGCCGCAGGGCCGATCCAGCGGCGGCCCGTTGCGGATGTGCTGACGCCGAGGTAGCCCATCAACCCAGACGGTGGCGGTAGGTCATGCGGCGGACCGAACCGGTTTTCGACCGCATCAACATGGTCTCGGCGGTGACGGCGCCGACCTCGCGTTTGATCCCGGGCAGGAGAGACCCATCCGTGACGCCGGTTGCCGCAAAGATCACATCGCCGCGCACCATATCGTCGCGCGTATAGACGCGGTCGAGGTTGGTGATGCCGGCACGGCGGGCGCGTTCGCGTTCGTCGTCATTGCGGAACAACAGTTTGCCGAAAATCTGCCCACCCATGCATTTGAGCGCCGCAGCGGCCAGCACGCCCTCGGGCGCACCACCCGAGCCCATATACATGTCGATGCCGGTCTTGTCGGGTTCGGCGCAATGCATGACACCTGCCACATCGCCATCGGTAATCAGGCGGATAGCGGCACCGGTCGAACGGATCTCGCGGATCATGTCCTCATGACGGGGCCGGTCCAGAACGCAGACGGTGATATCTTCGGTCGAGCAGCCCTTGGCCGCGGCCAGCGCCGAAACAC
>JAHEBS010000025.1 GCA_024642145.1 Marivivens sp. | reverse complement strand
GAGGTCGAAATCTACGAAACTGTCGTTCAAGGGCGTGATCAGCGTGTCGGCCAGTGAATGGGCGACCTGGCTGAGGCGGGTGTGCGAACCGGGGCAGTCGATGACGATAAAGTCGCAATCCGGCTCCAGCGCCGCGATCGCCACGCCCAGACGGTGGTCATAGATGTTCACGCCCGGTTCCAGCGCGGCCTGATCGACCTCGGGCAGGGCCTCATAACGCGGCGACGGCAGATCCAGCCCCTCGGCCGCCAGAAAGCGCATACGGTTCTCGACATAGCGCGCGATGGATTTCTGCCGCAGGTCCAGATCCAACACGCCCGTGCGATGCCCCATGCGCGCCAGCGCACTGGCCACATGCATCGAGACGGTCGATTTGCCGGCTCCACCCTTTTCGTTGCCTACGACAATGATATGCGCCACGACAGTCGCCCCGTTTGTTGTTGGGGCAAACTATATGTTGTGGATCGCGATTGTGGAAGCGCAGCCAACAGCAATTTGGCGGTTATCCACATCAAAGGCCACAAAACGAAAACGCCGCCCGATTGGGCGGCGCTCCGTAGAACTCGGGACTGGGCTTAGAAGCCGAGGCCAGCGTATTTGTTCTTGAACTTCGACACGCGGCCGCCGGTGTCGAGAATGCGGGTGCCACCGCCGGTCCAGGCCGGGTGCGAAGTGGGGTCGATGTCGAGCGACATGGTGTCGCCTTCTTTGCCCCACGTGGACTTCATTTGAATCATCGTGCCGTCGGTCATCTTGACGTTGATGAGGTGGTATTCGGGATGGATATCGCGTTTCATCTCGTTGATCCTCAGGCCTGAGCGTCGTCGAGCGACTTGTAGTTGGTGACTTCGGCGATACGAGCCGACTTACCGCGACGGGTGCGCAGGTAGTACAGCTTGGCACGACGGACCTTGCCGCGGCGAACCACGGTGATCGAGTCGATGTTGGTCGAGAACAGCGGGAACACACGCTCCACGCCTTCGCCGAACGAAATCTTGCGAACGGTGAACGAACCGGCAATGCCCTTGCCGTTCTTACGGCTGATGCAAACGCCTTCATACATCTGCACACGGGTGCGGGTGCCTTCGGTCACTTTGTAGCCGACGCGAATGGTATCGCCGGCTTTGAAGTCGGGGATGGTTTTCCCCAGGGCGGCGACTTGTTCCGCCTCGAGTTGTGCGATCAGGTCCATCTGATGCGCTCCTATCTATCGCTCACGGTTTGCCCGTGAAGGTTTCTCGCGGCCTCAGAGCTCTCGGTCTTCTTCCGGGTCCCGCCTAAGCAGCCCGCCAGAGTTCAGGTCGTCGTTACCGTCTTGCGTTTCCTTGGCCCTTTTTGCCGCCGAAGAAAGCGGCCGGATCGCCAAAGAAACATGGTCCACAAGCCGATTCCGGCTGCGAACGCCGCTCTATAGGCGCAAAGGCGCGGCGGAGCAAGACAAAGCGTATGCGGCTTGATCCCCATCAAAGCGCCGTCGCGCGGTTCGTGCCAGCCTTTGGCCGCAGCATCACGAAATAACAGCAAGCGGAGAGCAACATGCAATTTCAGGGTAAAGTCGCCGTAGTCACTGGGGGCGGCAGTGGCATGGGCCGTGAATTGGTCTTGGCCCTGCTAAAACGCGGCGCAGCGGTCGCCGCGGTTGACCGCAACGCCGAAACTCTGGCGGAAACCGTGCGGTTGGCAGGCGCAGGGGCCAAGGTCAGCGTCCATGTTGTCGATGTCACGGACCGTCCAGCGGTGGACGCCCTGCCCGACGCTGTGGAAACCGCGCTGGGTCCGGTTGATATCCTGATCAACAATGCCGGCGTGATCCAGCCTTTCGATGATTTCGCGGATCTTTCCTATGAGGTGATGACCAAGATCATCAACGTAAACCTCTGGGGCACGATCCATATGACCAAGGCCTTTATGCCGCGCCTTCAGCAACGACCCAGCGCTTATATCTGCAACACATCCAGTATGGGCGGCTTTATCCCCTTTCCAGGGCAAACGATGTACAGCGCCACCAAGGCCGCAGTGAAGCTGATGACCGAGGGGATCTATGCGGAAACCATCGGCACCAATATCGGTGTCAGCGTGGTGATGCCCGGCGCGGTGGCGACCAACATTGCGGACAACTCGGGCGTCAAGATCGACCTTGGTCCGACTGATGCCGCCGCCGCCAATCGCACCTTGCCAGCGCCCGAGGCCGCGCGTCTCATCCTTGATGGAATCGCGGCTGAACGGTTGCATATCCTTGTCGGCAAGGACGCGCGCATGTTGGATAAACTGGTCCGCATCGCACCCGCATGGGCGATCCGGTTCATCCAAAAACAGATGGCGGTGATGAAACGCTAGCATCGGCAAGATTGACGGCCCGACACATCCCCTTATCGTCGCCTTTGTGTTCAAAGGGGAAGTCGATGGGCGAGGCAATAGTCACAGCGGATGTTCTGGTTATCGGCGGCGGCACAGCAGGTTTTGGCGCGGCCGTCGCCGCAGGCCGCGAGGGGCTGCGGGTGATGCTGCTTGAGGCGGGGCCCAAGGTGGGCGGCGTCATGGCCTTTTGCCCGGGCATGCCATGGGGCGCGGCCTATCCTTGCGACCGATCCATCGGCGGCATCATGGCCGAGCTAGAGCAGCGGCTGAACGGGATGAGCCCGCCCGCCGCCGAAAAGCGGCCCTGTACGCTGGATAACTTTGGTCCCGAAATCCAGTACGACCATGACACGGCAACGACGACCATGTTCGAAATGCTGGAGGAGTCGGGCGTCGAGGTGCATCTGAACGCCACCGCCATCGCCCCCACCATGGCGGGCAAGCGGATTGCCGAGGTTCTCTATTTCGACCGCCACGGCGCGCATCGCGTCGCGCCGCGCGTGGTGATCGATTGTTCGGGTGACGCGGATATTTCCGCCAAGGCGGGCGTGCCATTCCGGCTGGGCGACGAGCGCGGCAACATGATGGGCGTCTCGCTGACCTTTCAGATGGAGGGTGCCGACTGGGACCGCGTTTTTGCCGAAAACGATCCCTATTTCACCCGCTTTGCCGCCAAGGGTGTGGCCGAAGGCCGCCTGCATCCGGATTTGCACAAGCTGTATCTGATGAAGGGATTTCATCGCGGCACGGTGTTTTGCAACACGGTCGTCATCCGTGGCGTAGACGGGACCGATCCGATGGGCGTGACCCGCGCCACGCAAGAGGGCCGTCGCCGCTGTCTGCAGGTGGCCAACTTCCTGCGCAGCGATGTGCCGGGATTCGAGGCCGCGCATATGACCTACCTTGGGCCGACCGTCGGCGTGCGCGAAACGCGCAAGCTGGAAGGGCTCTATCAGGTCACGGGTGCCGATCTGGCCGATGCCACCAAGTTCGATGACGGAATCGTCGCCTGTGACAACCCCGTGGACGATGTGATGCGCGACAGTTCGGTGATGCGCCATGACGCCATCGTCGGGCAGGGGGCCTATTACACGATCCCGTTCCGTGCGTTGCTGCCCAAAGAAATCGAGAACCTGATGTTCGCGGGCCGTATCATCTCGGCCGATCCGGTGGCCTTTGCGTCGGTCAGGGGCATGCCCCAGTGCATGGCAATGGGTCAGGCCACGGGTCTGGCCGCGTCCATGGCAATTGCCGATGATATCGCCGTGCAAGAGGTGGATAGGGCCGCCCTTGTCGCGGGCCTTGTCGCGCGTGGGGTCAAGGGGATCGGCGGCCAGCCGCTCTGATCACTTCTTTTTCTTTTTGGGCGGGTTGGCGGCGAGCCATGCCTCATAAAGGTCGGGCCTGCGTTCCTGCGTCAAACGCAGGGCCTCGGCGCGGCGCCATTTGGCGATCTCGCCATGGTGGCCCGACATCAGGACCGGCGGAATCTCGTGACCCTCCCAAATGGTGGGGCGGGTATATTGCGGATGTTCCAGCAGGCCATTGGAATGGCTTTCATCCTCGGCGGATTCGGCATTGCCCAAGACGCCAGGCAACAGCCGAACGGTCGCGTCCAGCATGGCTTGGGCCGCGATCTCGCCGCCGGTCAGGACAAAATCACCGAGGCTGACCTCTTGCATGGCGTAGTGGTCGATCACGCGCTGGTCCACGCCTTCAAACCTGCCGCAGAGCATCACGACCCCCGGTCCAGATGCCCATTGGCGGGCCATGGCCTGATCAAAGCGCTGCCCGCGCGGCGACAGATAGACCAAGGGCACCGGCGCGCGCATCTTGTCCAGCGCCGTGTCAATCGCGCGCCCCAGCACATCGGCGCGCAGGACCATGCCCGCGCCGCCACCAGCGGGGGTGTCATCGACGTTGCGATGCCGCCCTTCGCCAAAGGGCCGCAGATCGGTGGTGCCCAGTTGCCAAAGACCCTCTTGCAGCGCACGGCCCGTCAGGCTTTCGCCCAGAACACCGGGAAAGGCCTGTGGCACCAGCGTGATCACCTCGGCCCGCCAAGCGCGGACCAGAACCGGCGTTTCGCCCATCAGGTCGCTGGGTGTGGATGAGGCGCGGATCGATTTGCGCCCGAAAGAGCGACCCGTCAGCGCCGTGTCGTCCTTAGTGTTCATCGCCCGAACCCGGCAGAACGCCCTCGGGCGGGTCGGCCACGATGCGGCCCGCGCCGACATCGACCGTGGGCACGGCGGCGAGAGTAAAGGGCAGCAAGATCGTCTCGCCGCCGGGCTTGCCCTGCACCTCGAGAATATCGCCCGCGCCGTGGTTCAACACCGCCTTGACGCGACCCAGACGGTTGCCGCCGGTATCCACCACCTCGAGCCCGATCAGATCGCTGTAGTAATATTCGTCATCGGGCAGCGCCGGCATATTGGCGCGCTCGGCATAAAGCCGCTGGCCCTTCAGCGCATCGGCGCTTTCCTTGGTGGTGACGCCGCCCACGCGGGCTATCAGCGCATTGTTGCCCTGACCGATCAGCACGATCTGGTCAAAGCGCCGACCGTCCTCGGTATAAAGCGGGACATATTCGGCAATCGACGCCGGATCGGCGCAAAAGGATTTCAGGCGCACATCACCTTTGACACCAAAAGCGCCGGCAAAGGCGCCCACGGCTACACGGTCAGTGGGCATGTTCATCCTCCTGTGCGAATCCGGCATCCGGAGCGGGCATAGGCCGCGCCCCGGACACCGTTATCACGGGATTATTCCGCGGAAGCTTCTTCAGTGCGAGCGGCTTTCTTGGCGGCACGCTCTTGCGCGGCCTTGCCGGGCTTGGCTTTGTTGGGGTTGTTGCGAACTTTCTTCTCGACAACGCCAGCAGCCTCGAGGAAGCGGGCAACGCGGTCGGTCGGCTGGGCGCCGAGCGACAGCCAATGCTTGACGCGCTCGACGTCCATCTTCACGCGCTCTTCGCTGTCCTTGGCCAAAAGCGGGTTATAGGTGCCCAGCTTCTCGATGAAGCGGCCATCGCGGGGCATGCGGCTGTCAGAGGCGACGATCGCATAGTGAGGGCGCTTTTTCGAACCGCCACGGGCGAGACGGATTTTCATAGCCATTTGGTATCTCCTTGATGAATGGCAGGTGACGGCGTTGCCGTCAGGATTGGTGACTTTCGTGGTGCTTGATGACTTCCTGGATGATGAAGCCCAGGAATTTCTTGGCGAACTCGGGGTCCAGATCGGCCTGTTTCGCAAGATCGGTTAGCCGCGCGATCTGGGCCTCTTCACGGACCGGATCGGCGGGGGGGAGGTTGTGTTCAGCCTTGAGCTGACCCACGGCCTGCGTGTGCTTGAACCGCTCGGCCAACGTGAAAACCACGATGGCGTCCAGCCGGTCGATGGATTCGCGATGGGCCTTGAGCAATTCGGCGGCGCGTGTGGCGTGATCGGTCATCTGGGGCCTCACATCGAAAACTCGGGGCGGGCATAGCGGTAAGCAATGGCCCCTCCCAGATCGGTCGCAGGATCACGGACCGCGCCCAGACGCTCGGCCAGACGAATGGCGCGGGCGTTCTCGGGGTCGACCCAGCTGACCAGCGTTTCACGGTTGAGCGCGAAAAAGGCGTTGTTGCGCGCCGCTTCACCGGCGGCAAAGGCATAACCCTTGCCCTCGTTCTCGGCGGGGAACAGAAAGCCCAATTCCATCTCGGGGTCGCCCTTTTCGTCGTTGATCACCACAAAGCCCACCCGCTCGCCGTTCGATTCACGCTCGACCGTCCAGAGCCCGGCGCCACGCAGCACCCAACCCGCGACCATCTGCAAGAAATCCTCCCAAGCCTTTTCGGGGCTCAACGGGCCACCGATCCAGCGGCCACGCGGGCCGGTGACGATGCTTTCGAACAGCGGGTAATCTTCCAGATAAGGCGCGCGCAGGATCACGCCGCCACGGGCAATCCGCGGCAGGCCAGCGCAGATGCGGTCCACGGCCACGGCCGCCTGTCCGGTCATCTGTTGTTGCCAGGGTTTGTCGCTCATGCCAGTGCCTCCGGTCCGGGGTGGCGCCAAAGCTCGTCCACGCCCATGTTGGGGTTATCGTAAGTGCGCTCGTACCAGGCACCCAGCTTGCGGGCGAGCGCCTTGGATTTTTCGTTGCCGGGCACGATGTTCGAGGTGAGCGTCGTCATGCCCAGATCGCGATAGGCATGATCGCGCACGGCACGCGCGGCTTCGGTGGCATAGCCCTTGCCCTCGTGGCCCTCGAACAGCACCCAGCCCAGTTCCGGCTCGGGCCAGCCTTCGGGGTTCCACAGCCCCACGATGCCGACAATCGCGCCCGCGCGGTCGACCGCGGTCCAGAAACCATAACCGTGCAGACACCAATGGCCGATGTTCAGCGCAAACCAGCGCCAGGCCTGGTCATGCGGGATGGGGCCGCCAAAACCGGTCGACCGCACAGGGTCGGCGTAAAATGCCGCCAGCGGCGCAAAATCGTCCAGCGATGGCCCCCGCAGGGTCAGACGCTCGGTCTCGATCACGGGGCAAACAGGCAGCATCATGCGCGCACCTCGCCCAAGGGATGACGGAACCGGATCACCTCGGCGCCCGAAGGGTAGACATGCCGCCCCTCTTCCACGCATCCCAGTGCCTCTGCCAAGGCAATCGAACGGGTGTTCTGGGGCGCGACCAGCGACATCAGCGGCGCCAGACCTTGACCAGCGGCCCAGTCGCGCACGGCGCGCGTGCCTTCTGCGGCATAACCCTTGCCCTCGAACCCGTCGAACACCATCCAGCTCAGTTCCGGCTCGTCGAGCGTGATCGGCTGCCAGAGGCTGATACGCCCTGCGGGTTTGCCCGTCGCGGTCTCGGTCGCGAAAAACGCGCCATAGCCACGTGCCTGCCACTGCCCCAGATGGATCATGCAGCTATCCCAAGCGTCGCGCCGCTCGGTGGTGGGTCCGCCAAGGAAAACCGAACGTTCGGTGGCGCAAAAATCGGCGAAGGCCTCGAAATGGCCCATGGTAAAGGGGCCAAGCGTCAATCGTTCGCTCACCAGCACAGGAATCCCCCGCCCCTCTCCGAGGCCCGGAAATATCCCGGGGGGAGTCCCGGTCACGGGACGGGGGGCAGCGCCCCCCTCCGACTTATGGGTCGCAAGCGCGCTCACTTTTTCTTACCGAAACCGGAAAGACCCGGCGGCAGCGACAGGCCACCAAGACCCGGCAGGTTGCTCTTGATGCCGCCCGGCAGTTGCTGGCCGATCAGCTTGGCGGCGTCCTGCATCGCCTTGGGGTCGGCGGCCATATCCTGCATGGCAGCCATATCGCCGCCTTTGCCCATCATCTGCTTCATGGCCTGCTTTAGCATGCCGCCTTTGCCCATCTTGCCCATCTTCTTCATCATGTCGGCCATCTGCCGATGCTGTTTCAAAAGACGGTTGAGGTCGGCAACATCCATGCCCGCGCCCGCGGCGATCCGCTTTTTGCGGCTGGCCTGCAAGAGGTCGGGGTTGGCGCGCTCTTTTTTGGTCATCGAGTTGATGAGCGCGATCTGACGCTTGAGCATACGGTCGTCAAAACCGGCCTCGGCGGCCTGTTTGCCCATTTTGGCCATGCCCGGCAGCATGCCCATCAGGCTTTCCATGCCGCCCATCTTGAGCATCTGCTCAAGCTGCATCTTGAGGTCGTTCATATTGAACAGACCCTTCTGGAAGCGGCGCATCATGCGCTCGGCCTGTTCGGCCTCGAACGTCTCCTGCGCCTTCTCGACCAGCGCGACAATGTCGCCCATGCCCAGAATGCGGCCCGCGATCCGGCCCGGCTCGAACACCTCGATGGCGTCCATCTTTTCGCCCAGACCGACAAAGCGGATGGGTTTGCCTGTGATCGCGCGCATCGACAGCGCCGCACCGCCGCGACCATCACCGTCCATACGCGTCAGCACTACGCCCGAAACGCCGATCTTGTCGTCGAACTCGGTCGCCACGTTGACTGCGTCTTGTCCGGTCAGGCCGTCCACGACCAAAAGCGTCTCGCGCGGGTTGACCACGTCGCGCACGTCCGCCGCCTGCTGGATCAGCTCGGCGTCGATGTGCAAACGGCCCGCGGTGTCGAGCATATAGACGTCATAACCACCCATGGCGGCTTGGGTCTTGGCGCGTCGCGCGATCTGCACGGGGCTTTCGCCCTTGACGATGGGCAGGGTATCGACGCCGATCTGGGCGCCCAGAATCTGCAACTGCTCCATTGCGGCGGGGCGGTTGACGTCGAGCGAGGCCATCAGCACCCGCTTGCCTTCGCGCTCTTTCATGCGCTTGGCGAGCTTGGCGGTGGTCGTGGTCTTGCCCGAACCCTGCAGACCCACCATCAGGATCGGCGCGGGCGGATTGTCGATCTTGAGCGCGCCTGCGTCACCATCGCCGGTCAGCATATGCACCAGTTCGTCATGGACGATCTTGATGACCTGCTGGCCGGGCGTGATCGATTTGGTCACGGCGGCGCCGGTGGCCTTGGCCTCGACCGCCTTGACGAAATCACGCACCACAGGCAACGAAACGTCGGCCTCAAGCAGGGCGACGCGGACTTCGCGCATCGCGGCCTTTACGTCGTCGGCGCTGAGCGCGCCTTGCTTGGTCAGGCGCTCGAATACACCGGAGAGGCGTTCGGATAGATTTTCAAACATGCCTGCGGCCTCCTTCGGCGCCGTTGATCCAATGGTCCCCAGATAGGCAAAGACCGCTCAAAACACAAACGCGCCCACGGGCGCGACGCGCTGGTGGACGGCGATCCCCGCAATATGCACGGGGACCGGAAGGCTGATGCTTCCGGAACTTCGGGTGCGCGTGTAGGCGCGTGGCGCGCGGGAGTCAAGCAATTGAGTCTTGTCACCCAGTCTCAGGGGCGTTGCTTGTGCGACATGGCTCGGGGATAGTTCGGGCAAAGCGGAGCCAACATGACCGATACATTCGAGCGCGACATCGCCAATTCCTATGACTTGCCGCAGATCGAGGAATTCGTGCTGGGCGATGGATCGCGCTATTGGCCAAGCCTGATTGCCGCCTCGCTGGACGGCTATCGGCCTTTGACGCTGGATCTGACGGTGCCAGTGGGCAAAGGCCCGTTTCCGCTGGTGGTCTGGATCCATGGCGGCGGCTGGATGATCGGGCACCCCAAGGTGACCAATCCGGTGATCCTGTCGCTCGACCCGTTCGGCAGGCTGGTCGGGGCAGGCTATGCGGTGGCGCGGATCAGCTATCGTCTGGCGCGCGAGGCGGCGTTTCCCGCAGCCTTGCATGATGTGAAGGCATCTTTGCGATATCTGCGCGCCAAGGCAGGCGATTTCGCGCTTGATCCCCAGCGGTTCGCGGTCATGGGCGAAAGCGCGGGTGGCTATCTGGCCCTGATGGCAGGCCTTTGTGGTGCCGATGCTGCTTTGGAAGGCGCGGTTGGCATCACCGGCGTTTCAAGCGCGGTCAGCGCCGTGGTCAATTGGTATGGTGCGACCGATCTGGGCTCGATCGATGAACAGGTCGTGGCGGCAACGGGCGCGCCACGGCGCCAAGGGGCAGGGCCAGCCGATCTGTTTCTGGGGTATCGGGTCGCGGAAAATCCTGCCCGTGCGACGGCGGACTCGCCTGTTGCCCATGTCCATGCGGGCGCACCGCCGGTCTTGACCCAGCATGGCACGGCCGACAGATGGGTGCCGCTTGCACAGGCCGAAGCGCTGCAGGCGGCCATGACCAGATCGGGGGCGGACCACAGGCTTCAGGCCATCGAAGGTGCCGACCACTGTTTCTGGAATGGCGCGGATGCGATGATCATGGACGAGGTGCTGGCTTTCTTGGGTGAGGTTTTATGACCCCGCCGGTTGCAGGGCAGGATCGCAGGCTGGGCCATCTGGCGATGCTGGCTTTTGCGGCACTGGTTGCGGGTTCTTTCGCGCTGGGCGCGCGCGCGGCACCCCATATCGACCCCGCCGCGCTGAACGCGGTGCGGTTCTGGATTGCGGCGGTGCCGCTTGTCCTGATCGCACGCGCCCGCGGCGCGCGCCCGCGTGATGGCCTGACCGCGCCTTGGCGCTATGCGGTGCTGGGCGGGCTTTACGGGCTCTATTTCGTGCTGATGTTTGCGGGGCTTGCGATCGCCGAACCCGTCAGCCTGTCTGCGGTGTTCACCTTGGTGCCGTTGATGTCCGGCGGGTTTGCGCTTTTCATCCTTGGCCAAGGCATGGGTGGGCGGGTGCTATTGCCGTTGTTGATCGGCGGGGCCGGTGCGTTGTGGGTGATCTTTCGCGGCGATCTGGCGGCGCTGGTGGCCTTTGATGTGGGGCGCGGCGAGGCGATCTATTTCGTGGCCTGCGTTGCCCATGCTGTCTACACGCCTCTGGTGCGGCGGTTGAACAGGGGCGAGAACGCGCTGGTCTTTGCGCTTTGGACCGTCATCGGGGGCGGGGTATTGCTAACCCTTACCGGCGCAGGCGCGATCGTCGCGACCGATTGGCTGCATCTGCCGGGGATCGTGTGGGTGACGCTGTTTTACACCGCGCTTTTCGCCACGGCCGCCTCGGTGTTCCTGCTGCAGTTCGCGGCGCTGCGGCTGCCGTCGGCCAAGGTCATGGCCTATACCTATCTGATCCCGAGCTGCGTTATCATCTGGCAACTGGCGCTCGGCGCCGAGCCGCCGCCGCTGAGGGTCATGGCAGGGGTGGCGCTAAGTATCCTCGCGCTCGTCCTCTTGCTCGGCGAATAGATCGGCGTGGTTTAGCTGCGTTTCCACAAAGCGCTCGAACAGATCGAGGTCGATCTTTTCCATCAAGCCAAAGCCCTGCATCCATGCGCTGGTCTCGCGCAGCGCATCCGGTTCCAGCTTGCACCATTTCACACGCCCGCGCTTTTCCTGACTGATCAGCCCGCAATCGGCCAGTATCTGCAGGTGTTTGGAAATCGCGGCCAGCGACATGGCAAAGGGTTCGGCTACGTCGGTCACAGCCATATCGTCCTCGAGCAGCATGGTCAGGATCATGCGGCGCGTTGGGTCGGCAAGGGCGGCGAAAACAGTGTCGAGCGTGGCTGGCATGGCCATATCAAAGGCTGGAGCGGCGAAAACGTCAACCGATTGGTTGAATATGCTCTGGGTCGTGTTGCATAGGTCCAGCAAGCGTCAATTTATAGATAAATACATATTTTACAATATGTTAGCATCATATTTCCGGCCCAATCAGATGACTTGACTCCAAGGGGGGCAAACCGTAGTCAGGCGGCGAATGTCCGAGAGGGCCCACCCACGTGTCCGATCAGCCGAAACCAGACGATATGGCCGAGCGCCTCAAGGCACTCGAAGCGCGCATCGACAAGGCAAAGGCCGGTCCCGAGGGTAAGAGCCACCAGGAAGAGCACTACAGCCAAGCCAATCTGGCATGGCGCATGGTGATCGAACTTGTGGCTGGGCTCGGTATCGGTTTCGGCATCGGCTATGGGCTTGATGTGCTATTCGGCACGCTGCCCGTGTTTATGGTGCTGTTCATTTTACTTGGCTTCGCGGCCGGCGTGAAAACCATGCTGGGCTCGGCCAAGGAGATACAGAGCAAACTGGCGGCCGAGGCGGCTGCCAAGAGTGAGGACGAAGGACGTGTCTGAGCAAGCGACGCAGGAAGCTTCGGGTCTGGTTTTCCACCCGCTGGACCAGTTCATCGTGAAACCGCTGTTCGGCGAAGGGCCGATCATGTGGTACACGCCCACCAACGTGACCCTGTGGATGGGGATCGCGGTTCTCTGCATCATCGGTCTTTTCGTCATCGGCAGCCGTGGTCGCGCAATCGTGCCGACGCGTAGCCAGTCGATCGGCGAGCTGATCTACGGCTTTACCTACAAGATGGTCGAGGATGTGGCCGGTCACGACGGAGTCAAGTTCTTCCCCTATGTGATGACCCTTTTCATGTTCATCCTGTTCTCGAACTACCTCGGGCTGATCCCGATGAGCTTTGCCACCACCAGCCATATCGCGGTCACCGCGGTTCTGGCGGCGGCGGTGTTCCTGACGGTGACCATCGTCGGTTTCGTGAAGAACGGCACCAAGTTCCTTGGCCTGTTCTGGGTTTCGTCGGCACCGCTGGCGTTGCGCCCGATCCTGGCCATCATCGAACTGATTTCCTACTTCGTGCGTCCTGTCAGCCACTCGATCCGTCTTGGCGGCAACATCATGGCAGGTCACGCGGTTATGAAGGTCTTCGCGGGCTTTGCCGCTGTCGCCCTGATCTCGCCGCTGTCGGTCGCCGCGATCACCGCGATCTACGGTCTTGAAATCCTCGTGGCCGGTATTCAGGCCTACGTGTTCGCCATTCTGACCTGCGTCTATCTGAAGGACGCGCTCCATCCGGGGCACTAAGGTCGGTTCCCTCAATACTGCAATTCCATCGTAAGGAGATACACATCATGGAAGGCAATATCGCTCAACTCGGTCAGTTCATCGGTGCCGGTCTCGCCGCCATCGGTTCGGGCGCGGCTGCTATCGGTGTGGGCCACGTCGCTGGCAACTTCCTCGCCGGCGCTCTGCGCAACCCCTCGGCGGCTGCTTCGCAGACTGCTACCCTCTTCATCGGCATCGCCTTTGCCGAAGCGCTCGGGATCTTCGCGTTCCTCGTCGCGCTTCTGCTGATGTTCGCGGTCTAATAGACAGCCACATCATCCTTACGGTCGGATGCGCGGGACCAAACCCGCGCATCCGATGAGGAACTAGGCCCGGAACATCAACCCACCGGGCGTTGGAGAGAGACGAGATGTCAGGCCAAACGACCGTCGAAAACGCAGCAGCTGCTGCCGGGCATGGGGCCGAAGCCTCGGGTGCCGGTATGCCGCAGCTCGATTTCTCGACCTTCCCCAACCAGATCTTCTGGCTCGTGGTCACGCTCGTCGTGATCTACTTTGTGCTGTCGCGCATCGCCCTTCCGCGCATTGCCGCGGTTCTGGCCGAACGCGCCGACACCATCAGCAACGATATTGCCGCCGCCGACGAGCTTAAGCGCCGCGCTGTCGAGGCCGAGGCCGCCTATGAAAAGGCACTGGCCGACGCCCGTCACGAGGCCAATGCCATCGTCGCCGAGGCCAAGGTCCAGATCCAGTCCGAGCTGAACGCCGAACTGGCCCGTGCCGATCAGGTCATCGCCGCCAAGGCCGCCGAGAGCGAAGCCGCCATTGCCGAAATCCGCAAGGATGCCGTCAAGAGCGTCACGACCATCTCGCGCACCGCTGCCAAGCAGATCGTCGCCGCTTTCGGTGGCGACGCCGAGGCCGCCGAAGTCAACGCCGCCGTCGCGGCGCAAATGAAAGGCTGAGCCGATGCGTAAGTTCATTACCGCTGCTCTCGTGCTTGCGGCCTCGCCGGCGTTCGCGGCTGAGGAAGAGGCCTTCTTCTCGCTGCACAACAGCGAGTTCATCGTCTCGCTGGCTTTCATCCTGTTCATCGGCGTGCTGGTCTATTTCAAGGTCCCCGGCATGATTGCCGGCATGCTGGACAAGCGTGCAGATACCATCAAGACCGAGCTGAGCGATGCCCGCGCCCTGCGCGAAGAAGCCCAGTCGCTGTTGGCTTCGTTCGAGCGCAAGCAGAAAGAAGTGCAGGCGCAGGCCGACCGCATCGTGACCCAGGCCAAGGAAGAGGCCTCGCGTGCCGCCGAGCAGGCCAAAGAAGACATCCGCGCTTCGGTCGGCCGCCGTCTGGCCGCCGCGGAAGAGCAGATCGCTTCGGCTCAGGCCGCTGCAATCCGTGATGTGCGTGACCGCGCCGTTGCGGTGGCTGTTGCCGCCGCGGCCGAGATCATCGCCACCAAGATGGATGCGACCGGCGCCAACAAGCTGATCGACGACGCCATTGCTCAGGTCGAGACCCGTCTCAACTAAGGTCTCTGCCATCGCCAAAGAAAAAGACCCGGCCACTGGCCGGGTCTTTCGTTTTCGGGGTCTGCCCTGATCAGGCGTTCGGGGTGATGATGATTTCCACGCGGCGGTTCTGCGCGCGTCCCTCGGGCGTCAGGTTGGTGGCGACCGGCTGGTCCTCGCCACGGCCAAAGCTCTGGATCCGGTAGGCAGCAACGCCGCCGTTGATCAGAACCGAGGCAACCGAACGCGCGCGGCGCTGGCTGAGGTCCATGTTATAGGTGGCCGAACCCACGTTGTCGGTATGACCGATCACGTTGACCGTGGTGTTGGGATAGCGGTTGATGCTGGAGGCCAGCGTGTAGATATCGTTGACCATCGACCCCGACAGCGAGGTCGAGTTGGTGGCAAACAGGATATCTTGCGGCATGGTCACGATCAGCTGGTTGCCGGTGTTCACAATGCCCACCTCGGGGCCCATCTGCTGGCGCAGTTCGGCCTCTTGCTTGTCCAGTTCGTTACCGGCAATCGCGCCCAGCGCGCCGCCGATGATTGCGCCACGCAGCGCGCCTTGCTGACCGCCGCCGTTCGCACTGCCCAAGAGCGCGCCCATACCAGCACCGACAAGCGCTGCCTGTTGGGCGTTGCGGTTGGGGTTCGCGGGGTCGTTGAGTTCGGCACAGCCGGTCGCCGTCAACAGCGCACCCGCGGCTACCGCCAGACTGATTTTGCCAAGTTTCATATCGTTCGATCCAAGTAACGAGCGGCCCTGTGCCGCTTCGATGCCTATATGATCCAACCAGCGGCGCTATCCAATATCAGGCACCGCCGATGGCGGAATATCGCCGCTGTTATCCGTTGGCACCGGCGCGCATGTCTGCGCGCGCGCCTTCCCACGCCAGCAGGGCGCGTTTGACGGGCAGGCCCCAATGATAGCCGCCCAAAGCCCCGTCGCGACGCAGGGCGCGGTGACAGGGGATCAGCCAGCTGACAGGGTTGCGCCCCACGGCGGTGCCCACGGCGCGCACGGCGCGCGGATGGCCGATAGAACCCGCGATCTCGGAATAGGTGGTCACATGACCCGAGGGGACGGCCATCAGGGCCTCCCAGACCTTGATCTGGAATGGCGCGCCGATCAGGTGCAACCGCGCCTCGCCGGACTGACCGATCGCGGCCTCGATCCACGGCCGAATGGCCATGGGGTCTTCGATAAACCGCGCGGCGGGCCATCGTCCGGCAAGATCGGCGTAGCCGGCATCATAGGTGGTCTCGGACAGAAAGCCGATGCCGCAAAGCCCCTTGTCCGTGCCCATGCCCAACGCGGGTCCGAACGGCGTGTCAAACACCCCGTGGCGGATCGTCAGCCCTGCACCTGCGGCGGCGTATTGGCCGGGGCTCATCGCCTCCCAGCGCAAGAACAGGTCATGCAACCGCCCGCCACCCGACAGCCCCGCCTCGTTTGCCGTTTCGAGGACGGTAAAGTTGTCGCGCAACAACGCCTTGGCGTGGCCCAGCGTCAGATATTGCTGATAGCGCTTGGGTGAAACGCCCGCCCAGGATGAAAACACCCTTTGGAAATGCGGCGCGCTCATCCCCACCTTGGCCGCGAGGTCCTCGAGCGAAAGGGCACCCGGCGCGGCGTCGATTTCGGCGATGGCGCGGCGGATGATGGCATAGTGATAGGGGTCATGCTGTGTCATGGGCAAAAACTAGCGCCGCACCTGCCAACTGGCGACCCGATACTTGCGCTATCGCTTGCTCCGCGCGGCGCGGGGCGGCATATCTCGGACATGGCATCCCAACTTGGCTATCACGCGCTGACCGAGATTTTCACCCGCTTCCGCAATGCGGAGCCGGAACCCAAGGGCGAGCTTTTCCACACCAATGCCTATACGCTGCTGGTGGCTGTGGCGCTTTCGGCGCAGGCGACCGATGCGGGCGTGAACAAGGCCACCCGCCCCCTCTTTGCCGCGATCGACTCGCCGGAAAAGATGCTGGCCTTGGGCGAAGAGGGTTTGACCGAGGCGATCAAGACCATCGGTCTGTTCCGACAGAAGGCCAAGAATGTGATCAAGCTCAGCCGCATTCTGGTTGATGACTACGATGGTCAGGTGCCCTCGTCGCGTGCCGCGCTGCAAGGCTTGCCGGGCGTGGGGCGCAAGACCGCAAATGTTGTCCTGAACATCTGGTTCCACGCGCCCGCGCAGGCGGTCGACACGCATATTTTCCGCGTCGGCAACCGCACCGGCATAGCGGTGGGCCGCACGGTCGATGCGGTCGAACGCGCGATCGAAGATAATGTGCCCGTAGGTTTTCAGGGCCATGCGCACCACTGGCTTATCTTACACGGACGGTATATCTGCACCGCGCGCAAACCCAGATGCGGTGACTGCCTGATCCGCGACCTCTGCCCCTTCGAGGAAAAGACCCTATGAAAAAGTTTCAGGTTGTCGGCATCGGCAATGCCATGGTTGACGTTCTGACCCGTGCCGACGACGCGTTTCTGGCCGAGGCCGGTATCGGCAAAGGCATCATGCAGCTGATCGACATGGACCGCGCTGTCGATCTCTATGGACAGATCGGCCCCGCGCGTGAGGTTTCGGGCGGTTCGGCCGCCAATACCATAGCTGGCGTCGCCCATCTGGGCGGGCGCACGGCCTATGTCGGCAAGGTCAAGGATGACCAATTGGGCGCGATCTTTGCCCATGACCTGCGCGCACAGGGCGCCGTTTACGAAACCAGCTTTGCCCCCAAGGATGCCGATGGCGAAACCGGACGCTGCATTGTCGTGGTCACTCCTGACGGCGAGCGGTCGATGAACACCTATCTGGGCGTGACCGAGTTTCTCAAGCCTTCGGACATCGACCCTGCGATGATGGCCGATGCCGAGTGGATCTATCTCGAGGGCTACCGTTTCGACGGCCCTGAAAGCCACGCAGCCTTCGCCAAAGCGATCAACGCCACCCATGCCCATGGCGGGCGCGTGGCGCTGACGCTCTCGGACCCGTTCTGCGTGGATCGGCACCGCGATGCCTTCCGGCTGATGATCCGCGAAGACGTCGACCTGCTGTTTTGCAACCGCGCCGAGCTTTTGTCGATGTATCAGACTGACGACTTCAAGGCCGCCTTGGATGCGGGTGCCAAGGACGTTGCGATCCTCGTTTGCACCGACAGCGAACATGGCGCGCATGTGCTGGCCAATGGCGCGTATTGGCACGTGCCGGCGGTCCCGACCAAAGTGGTCGATGCCACGGGTGCGGGTGATCTTTTCGCGGGCGCCTTCCTGTGGGGGCTTTCCGAGGGTTACGATATGCCAACCTGCGGCCGCATGGGCTGTGTCGCGGCGGCCGAGGTTATCAGCCATATCGGTGCCCGCCCTGAATCCAGCCTCAAGAACCTGTTCAAACTGCACGGTCTGATCTGACAGCTTCGGCTCTCGGAGGCCCGGAAATATCCCGGGGGGTGATTGGCCGGCAGGCCAGAGGGGGGCAGCGCCCCCCTTTTTACGTTCACACGCAGCGCATCGATTTGCGGATCACGAACTTCAGCCCCGACCAGACCTCGTCCACGGCGCAGACCTTGATATCGACCCAGCCCATCGGCAGCGCGATCTGGCGCAGCAGATTCTCGTTTATCTCGCTGGTGATGCCCGACGCCTGCTTGGGCCAGCTGACCCAGACCATGGCGCCGGTCCGCATCGCGTGACGCAGGCCTGCAAGCGTGGCCTCGACCTCGGCGCGGCGGGTTGCGAAAAGATGGACAAAATCCGGTGCACCACCTGTCTCGCCCCACCTGACCTCGGGGGCGCCCGCCAAGAGGCGCGTGTGATAGCCCTCGGGCGCGCCGATGACGCGGGCATTCATGCCGGGTTTGAGGCCGAGTTTTTTCCAAAGCGGCGTGGCCGAATAGCCCGCCATCACTCGCCCAGCTTGGCGTGAACCTCGTCGAGGTCGATCTCGCCTGTCGGCAACTTGTTACCGGGGTTGTCGAAGTCATAGCGGAAGAGTTGGAAATCCTTCTTGTAGATTTCCCAGATCAGATGGCGCGACAGATCGTCGAAATAGTCCTCGACCGGATGGGCGCGTTTGGGCCCGTGCCCCTCGCTCTCGTTGAACCGAGGGACATCGGCCAGCACGACAGGCTTGGGGGTGCGGATATTGTCGAGGACGACCTGCATGCCTTCGTTGAACTTTTCAGTCCAGAAGATGTGATCATAGCGGCCGCCGTTGACGATATAGGTCGAGATATGGCCCGACATGGCGGACCAGTGGATGTCGGGGTCCATCGGTTTTTTAAAGCGGATGGTGTCACGCGCAAAGAGCAGGAACCGCCGAAAGCTCTGGATCTGGTCAAAGTCGAACCCGTCTTCGGGGCTGCCGACCTCGATCCCGTATTTCTGCACCAGCGTCGGCACCAGATTGCCGCGATAGCGTTTGCCGTTGCGCTGGATGCCGCAGATCTTGTCGAAGAACGACGACAGAATGCGCTGATAGGGATTGCGGACGCAGGTAAAGGCGTAGGACCGGTGTCCCTTGACGTTTTCCTCGATCAGCGTCTGGCTTTCCGGTTGCGCCCATTTGTGCAGGCCCGCCTTCGAGTCATGGATGTCGCCGTCGAAAAACGCGCCGTGGTCCGAGTAATACATGATCTGGCCAATGGTCGAGCAGGCGCATTTCGGCACCACGCGATAGACCACGCTTTCGCTCTCGGTCATCCAAGTTCCGGGGAAACCCATGCAACAATCTCCGCTCGATGGCCTTTGACGTCTGTTTTTTGTTTGTAAACTCAGGCTATCTAGACATCTACCCGATTTGAGAAAATTCCAAAGCCCCAAACGATGTCGAAGATCGCGTTCATACTCCTCTCGCACAAGGATCCCGACGCGATCATCGAACAGGCGCGCAGGCTGACGGCTGCCGGTGATTTCGTGTCGATCCACTTCGACGCCAATTCGCCGGACGTGGCCTATCAGAAAATCCGCGCCGCACTGGATGACAGCCCTTCGGTGACTTTCGCCAAAAAGCGCATCAAATGCGGCTGGGGCGAATGGAGCCTTGTCGAGGCGACGCTGTCCGCCGTGCGCGCCGCCGCCGATGCCTTTCCCCGCGCGACGCATTTCTACATGCTGTCGGGTGACTGCATGCCGACCAAATCAGCGAAATTCGCGCATGATTTCCTCGACATGACGGATGTGGACTATATCGAGAGCTTTGATTTCTTTGAAAGCGACTGGATCAAGACCGGCTTCAAGGAAGAGCGCCTGAATTACCGCCACTTCTTTAACGAGCGCAAACACAAGCGGCTGTTCTACGCGAGCTTCAATCTGCAGAAACGGCTCGGCCTCAAGCGCGAAGTGCCGCATGATCTGCAGATGATGATTGGTAGCCAGTGGTGGTGTCTGCGGCGCAATACGATCGAGGCGGTGCTGGATTTCGCTGCCGAGCGCCCCGATGTGATGCGGTTTTTCCGCACGACATGGATTCCGGACGAGACGTTTTTCCAGACGCTGGTCCGCCATCTGGTGCCCGAAGCCGAAATCCGCTGCCGCACGCTGACCTTTCTGATGTTCACCGACTACGGCATGCCGGTGACCTTTTATAACGATCACTACGATCTGCTGCTAAGCCAAGACACCATGTTTGCCCGCAAGATCAGCCCCGAGGCGGTCGAATTGAAACGGCGGCTTGGCAGCCTCTGGGCCTCGGGCCGGACGGATTTCCGCATTTCGAACGAGGGGCGGGGGCTGTTCCAGTTCCTGACCGGGCGTGGTCGTATCGGGCGGCGTTTTGCGCGGCGGTTCTGGGAAAGCGAAGCCTCGCTAGGCCCCGAACGCGAACTGCTGATCATCGCCTGCAAAAAGTGGCACGTGGCCAAGCGGTTGGTCGGCTCGATCAAACATCACACCGACGTTCCCGCGATCGATTACCTGTTCAACGAAGACAGCACACCCCTGCCGGATCTGGGGGGGATCCAGACCACGCTGGCCAAACGCACGCGCCACCGGCGGGCGCTAATGCGGATGCTGTTCGATTATTACGGCACCAACCGTTTGATCATCTGCCTCGATACCGCGTCGATTGACCTGATGCAGGATTTCTTCTCGGACCGCTCGACCACGCGCCTTCTGGAAATCGACTGCACGTTCACGGACGAATACCTGATCGGCCATGCCAAGCGGGTTGGTCTTGCGGGCGAACAGACCACGCGTGAAACGCTGGAGCGACTGCTACCCACAATCCGGTATGACGTGACCTATGAAAGCGACCGCCTGCGCGACGCCAATTTCCCGCATCACCAGCGCATGTCGGAAAGCGCCGCGATCGATGCGAATGCCGAGGCGCTGGCGCAGTTCCTGAGCGTCGACCAGAACAAATCCCGCGACATTGCCGCGACCCCCTATCTCTTCAGTGACTGAGGACCGACATGGAATATAGCTACGACCCGCAAAACGTCTTTGCCCGCATCCTGCGCGGTGAAATCCCTTGCAAGAAGGTGCATGAGACCGCGCATACACTCAGCTTTCATGACATTGCCCCGCAGGCCGATGTGCATGTGATGCTGATCCCCAAGGGGCCTTATGTGTCGATGGACCATTTCGCGCGCGACGCATCGGCCGAGGAACAGCTGGATTTCTTCAAGGCGTTTTCCGAGCTTTGCGACATGCTGCCCGTTGAAAAAGGTTTTCGCGCCATCGCCAACAGCCGCGAACATTCACATCAGGAAGTGCCGCATTTCCACCTGCACATATTGGGCGGGCATCCCTTGGGCCGGCTTTTGCCGGACCGCCACGCCTGAGGGCGCAAGCTGTAGGTTATCGGCCGCTTCAAACGGTTACGTGCGATTGGCGCCTGACCCCGTCAGTTCCAGAAACACGTCTTCCAGCCGTGGGTCAGCCGTGCGCACGTCGCGGATGGCGATCCCTGCGTTGCTGACCGCCGACAGGACAGCCGCAGCAGGCGTTTTGCCTGACTGGTAGGTAAAGACCAGCGCACCGTCTGCCCGCCGCTCGCCCGTGACGCCCGAGGGCAGTTCGGGCAGGTCGGCGGGTGTCTCGGGTTCGATCACCATTGTCTTGGTATCCAGCCGCCCCAAAAGGTTGGCGGTTGTGTCGCGAACGATCATGGCACCGCGATCGATGATGGCGATCTCGTCGCACATGGCCTCGGCCTCTTCGAGGTAATGTGTCGTCAGAATGATGGTCATGCCGCGTTCTTGGTTCAGACGCCGCACATTGGCCCAGAGCATGTTGCGCAGTTCGATGTCGACCCCCGCGGTGGGTTCGTCCAACACCAGCACCTGCGGGCTATGGACCAGCGCCTTGCCCAACAACAGCCGCCGCCGCATCCCGCCAGACAGGGTGCGCGCATAGCTGCCAGCCTTGTCGGTCAGGCCGATCAACGCAAGAATCTCATCGGTCCGCCGTTCGGATCTGGGAACGCCATAAAGACCCGCCTGCACCTCAAGGCTCTGGCGCGGCGTAAAGAAAGGGTCGAGGTTCGGTTCTTGCGGCATGACGCCGATCGCGGCGCGTGACTGGCGGGGGTTCACGTCCTGATCGAAACCCCAGATCGTCACCTTGCCCGACGATTTGCGCACAAGCCCCGCAAGGATGTTGATAAGGGTCGACTTGCCCGCACCGTTGGGGCCGAGCAGGCCGAAAATGCCGCCGCGCGGAATATCGAGATCAATGCCTTGCAGCGCCTCTTTGGCGCCTTCGCGTCCGCGGGCGGCATAGGTTTTGCGCAGGCCTTCGATTTTGATGGCGTTCTCGGTCATGGTTCCATTCCGGCTTGCCCGTGCGGGCGCAATCAGTAGTATGCCGCTGATCTAACGGGGGCCTTGCCCCGCTACAATGACGGACAGACGCACCATGACCATTCCCGCCCCGGAAACCAAGATCGTCCACGACTGGAAAGTCGCCTGTGACGGCGGCGAAGGCGCGCTGGGCCACCCGCGCGTCTGGCTGTCGATCCCGCATGATCAGGGCTGGATCGAATGCCCCTATTGCGACGCGCGCTACGAGATCGCCAAGGGCGCCGCGCAGGCGCACTGATCCTTTCGGATCATCGTTTACGTTTTGCCACCGACGGGCTGGAACCGTCGGGCGGTCC
>JAHEBS010000167.1 GCA_024642145.1 Marivivens sp. | reverse complement strand
TTTGCCCAGACATGGGCGGTCCACAGCCGCCATCCCGCGCGACTCTGGCGGCGGCTCGGCACGCGGCGGGCCTTGGCGGTGCAGGTCATGTTTCTGGGCACGATCTTGCAGCCTCTACTGGCACCCATGATCTGGGTCATGCCCTTTTCCGCCACGATGCGCGCGGCCCTGCCCTTTGGCAGCGGCATCTGGATCTGGGCGCTGTTACCCGCAGTCGAGGTGCTGACCCTGTTGACGGCGGCTGTCGGGGCCGAACGGGCGGAGAAACGCTGGCTCTGGCCTTGGGTGCCGACGCTGATCCTCTATTTCCCGCTTGCCACACTCGCCGCATGGAAGGCGCTGGCGGAATTGGTCGTGGCGCCGTTTTTCTGGGACAAAACCAATCACGGCGAGGACGGGAGCGAGGGGCGCTAGTTCCGGTCCGCGCCGCGCGAGTCGAGCTTGAGCCGCGTCATGAACGCGCGCGAGATATGTTCACGCAACGCCCTGTCAGCGGCCTCGCCATCGCCGGCCTCAATGGCGGCAACAATCGCGGCATGTTCCTCGAGCGCGCCGGTGGTGCGGCCTTCTGCGGCAAGCGAGGTTGTGGCCAAAAGCGCCATCGAACGATGCACCAAGTCAAGTTGCTGCACGAGATAACGGTTGTGACTGGCCAGATGGATCTGCTTGTGGAACCGGCGGTTGGCGCGGCTCATCGCGTCGGGGTTGCCAATCAGCGCACGGTCGGCGTCCACCATATCGCGCAGCACACGGACCTCTTCGGGCGTGGCATGTTTGGCGGCAAGACGCGCGGCCAGGCCCTCAAGCTCGCCCCGCACCACATAAAGCTCGGCCATCTGGTTGTGGTCGAGCGAGGCCACGATCAGCGAACGCCCGTCGCGCGACAACAGGGACTGTGTTTCCAGACGCTGCAGCGCCTCGCGGATCGGTGTGCGCGAAACCCCGAAACGATCAGCCAGTTCGCTTTCCACCAAACGGTCGCCGGGCTTGTAGACATGCGTGTCTATGGCCTCGAGGATAAGGCTGTAGGCGTCTTTCTGGATGGGCTGGCGGTCGTTCATATCGCACCCCTGCTGGCGTCGCGCCAGCCTAGGCGGCGGCGTTGCGGGGATCAAGCGAAAGGCTGGACCCCGCCCGCCTGCGCGCCTAGCCTGCCGCCATGGTAGCAGCATCCTTTTCCCACGTCCGTGCATGGGTCTTTGACCTAGACAACACCCTCTATCCGCCCTCGGCGCGGCTTTTCGATCAGATCGAGGTGCGCATGACCGCTTTCGTCATGCGTGAAACCGGTCTGGACCGCGACGCCGCAGACCGGCTGCGGGTCGATTATTGGGCGCGCTATGGCACGACGCTGGCGGGGCTGATGGCCGAGCATGACGTCGATCCGCGCCCCTATCTGGAAGAGGTGCATGAAATCGACCTTGGTCACCTGACGCGCGACCCCGCACTGGCCAACGCCATTGCCGACCTGCCTGGCCGCAAGATTGTCTATACGAACGGCGGTCAGGCCTATGCGCGACGCGTGCTGGCCGCGCGGGGCCTGTCAGAGGTTTTCGATCAGGTCTATGGCGTTGAACATGCGGGTTTTCGCCCCAAGCCCGAACAGGGCGCCTTTGAGGCGGTCTTTGCGCTTGACGGGCTTGCGCCGCGGCAAGGCGCCATGTTCGAGGACGACCCGCGCAATCTGGCGGCCCCCCATGCCATGGGCATGCGGACCGTGCTGGTGGGGCCGGACCGGCATCCGGGCGCGCATATCCACCACCACACGCAGGACCTCGCGGGCTTTCTGTCGCAGCTGGGCGCGGGGGGCTTCCGTTAGGCTGCGGGCAGGCCTAATGGTGGAGCCATGAGCGAGACCGATATCTTTATCGCCGGTGCTGGCGTGGCCGGCCTGACCGCCGCGGCGGCCTTTGGCACTGCGGGGTTCTCTGTGGTGCTGGTGGATCCAACACCGCCGGTGACGGATGTCGCATCGACGGGCGCCGATCTGCGCACCACCGCTTTCTTGCAGCCGGCACGCGCGCTTTTGGATCGCGCGGGGATATGGACGCGCATCGCCCCGCATGGCGCGGCGCTCAAGGTCATGCGGATCGTCGATGCCGGTGGCCGCACGCCCGTGGCCCGCGTTACCCGTGATTTCGACGCAGATGATCTGGCGTCGGGCGAGCCCTTTGGCTGGAACTTTCCCAACTGGCTCTTGCGCCGCGAGATGGTGGCGCGACTGGCCGAATTGCCAAATGTCACCTTTCTGCCTGGCACGGGTTTTGCCCGTATCCTGACCCGCGACAGCGAGGCGCTGGTGACCCTGACCGATGGCCGGCACATCCGCGCCCGACTGGCCGTTGCCGCCGATGGCCGCGACAGCGCGCTGCGTCAGGCGGTCGGGATCGGCGCCAGAACCATGCGCTACGGCCAGAAGGCCGTGGTTTGCGCGCTGACCCATCAAGCGCCGCATGACAACGTATCGACCGAGGTGCATCGTTCCGGCGGCCCCTTCACCTTGGTGCCGCTGCCCGATTTCGACGGCAAACCCTGCTCGGCGCTGGTCTGGATGGAACATGGGCCCGAGGCGCTGCGGCTGACGGCCCTGCCCGATGCCGCGTTCGAGGCCGAGGCGACGCGCCGTTCGGCGGAGGTCTATGGCCCGCTGAAACTTGCCGGTCGTCGCATGGCTTGGCCCATCATCGCGCAACTGGCCGACGCCATGTCGGCCGAACGCGTGGCATTGGTGGCCGAGGCCGCGCATGTGGTCCCGCCTATCGGCGCGCAGGGGCTGAATATGTCACTGGCAGATCTGACCTGCCTTCTGGATCTGGCCACGGCCAGCCCCGCAACGCTGGGCGACCGTGCCATGCTGGACGCCTATCACCGTCGCCGCCACCCCGAGGTGGTCTTGCGCGTGCGTGGCGTCGATGCCCTGAACCGCGCCTCCATGGCGGGCGCCCAGCCACTGCGCGATCTGCGCGCGGCGGGGCTTTCGGCGCTTTACGGCGTGGCGCCCCTGCGGCGCGCGCTGATGCGGTTGGGTCTGGGCGCACGCGGCTAACCCCCGCGTGCCCAGTTTTGCTCCTGCGTCAGAGAACCCGATCAAGCGCGGTTTTCAGGCGCGCCATCGTGCCCTCGACATCATAGAGCTTGTCCAGACCGAACAAGCCCAGTCGGAAGGTGCGGAAATCCGCGCCCTCGTCGCATTGCAGCGGAACGCCTGCCGCAATCTGATAACCGATAGCGGCGAATTTCTTGCCGTTCTGAATCTCGGCGTCCTCGGTATAGCTGACCACAACACCGGGTGCTGCAAAGCCCTCAGCCGCGACCGAACGGACGCCCTTGTCTGCCAGTAGCGCCCGCACCCCGTTGCCCAGCGCCCATTGCGCGGCCTTGAGCCGATCGTAACCGTAATCGCGTGTCTCGTGCAGCGTGTCGCGGAACTGGACCAGCGCATCGGTGGGCATCGTCGCATGATAGGCGTGGCCACCGTCCTCATAGGCTTTCATGATCGCCCGCCACTTCTTGAGATCGAGCGCAAATGAATTGCTGGCGGTTTCGGCCAGTCGCGCAGCGCCACGTTCCGACAGCATCACCAGACCTGCCGCGGGGGTCGAGGACCAGCCCTTTTGCGGGGCCGAGATCAACACATCGACGCCGGTTGCCTGCATATCGACCCAGACACAGCCCGAGGCGATACAATCCAGCACCATCAGCGCGCCGACCTGATGGGCGGCGGCGGCGATGGCGGCGATGTAGTCGTCGGGCAGGATCAACCCTGCAGCCGTTTCCACATGCGGCGCAAAGACCACATCGGGCTTGGCCGCAAGAATGGCCGCCACAACCTCGTCCACGGGCGCGGGTGCAAAGGGCGCGCGCGGCGTGTTGCCCGTGGTGCGCGCCTTGGCCACCGTCACTTCGCGGGCAAAACCGCCCGCCTCGAAAATCTGGCTCCAGCGAAAGGAAAACCAGCCGTTACGCACAACCAGCGCATGCGCGCCCTGCCCGAATTGGCGCGCCACCGACTCCATCGCATAGCTGCCGCCACCGGGCACAATCGCGACCTCCGCAGCCTTGTAGACCTCGCGCAGCCCTTCCGAGATATCCCGCATCACGCGCTGGAACTTCTGGCTCATGTGATTGAGCGAGCGGTCGGTGAAAACCACCGAAAACTCTTCAAGGCCATCTGGGTCGATCGTCGTTAGCGGCATGGGGCATCTCCTTAAGTCCTGCGCAGGATTACGCGCTGGCGTCACGGATGGCAAAAGCTTTCCAAAGTCACAATTTAGCCCTATTCTGGCCGCAAGCTGAACAAAAGGCCGATAACGGCCAAATGCCTTGAGGCGGGCAATACAATGGCAAAAGGACCTGGCGGTGTTACGACCGCCACTTCGCAAACCTATGTTCTGAACGGATATTCGTTTCTGAACGACGCGACGGTGAGCGGCAATCCCAACGGCGGCAACCTGAACGGCGGCACGACGACCGTCTCGGGCGGCGACATGATTTTCGAGCCCAACGACATCGTTGTTGTCACCGCAACCAAGGTTGACGCCACTGGATCAATCACCAAGACCAGCAGCATCACCAAGATCGTGGTCTATGACAGCTACGCCGACTATCTCAACGGCGTCGTCAAATACAGCTACGAAGGCGTAAACGGCCAGACCGCCACGATGAACGGCTCGACCGCCGCCATCGGCGATACTTACATCAGTTTCAACGCAAATACGCTGGTCTCGTCAGACCCCAACGCGCCGGACCTCGGGCAGTTGTTCGTTGCGGCGGGGCAAAACCTCAGCAGCGTCGAAAACGGCGGTTCGCTGACGCTCAGTCGCTTTACCAACGTCGATTACAACCAGTCCGGCAGCATCAACCCCGGCACGGGCGAGGTGGGCGATGGCAAATTCGGCGGCGGGCTGGGTTTTCACAATGACAGCTTTCTGGTCATCTGCGTTGCCCGCGGCACGCTGATCGAGACCGCAGAAGGGCCGCGTTTCGTCGAAACGCTGCAAGAGGGTGATCTGGTGATGACCCTCGATGACGGCCTGCAACCCATCCGCTGGATCGGCTCGCGGAAGGTGCCCGCAGATGGCGCCCATGCCCCGATCCGGTTCAAGGCGGGCGTCCTTGGTAACTACCGCGACCTTTATGTGTCGCCCAACCACAGGATGCTGATCAAGGGCGCCCGCGCCGAACTGCTTTTCGGCGCGACCGAGGTTCTGGTCGCCGCCAAGCATCTGATCGACGACCGCAAGGTGACGCGCGTGCCGCGCGCCGAAATCGAATATTTCCACTTTCTCTTTGACTGCCACCAGATCGTCTATGCCGAAGGTTGCCCGACCGAGAGCCTTTATCCCGGCGCGACCGCGCTTGCCGCCGTCGACGACGAAGCGCGGGCCGAAATCATCGCGCTTTTCCCCGAGCTGGAATACCTCGACCACGTGGGCGAACTGGCCCGTCAGGAATTGCGGGCCCATGAGGTCAGGCTCTTGCGCGCCTAAAGCGGCCCGGGCCTGCGTTCTTCGGTCAAAAGCACATTGGCCTCGACATTGCCCACCCCCGGCAAGGTCATGATCCGCCGTCGCAACACCCGCTCGAAATCGGCGATATCATGGGCGACAACCCGCAGACGGTAATCATAGAGGCCCAGAACATGTTCAACCGTCTGCACCTCGCGGATGGCACTGACCGCACGTTCGAAATCCTCAAGGCTCACGCGTCCTTTGGCAGCCAGTTTGATGCCCAGAAACACCGTCACCCCGAACCCGAGCTTTTCAGGG
>JAHEBS010000166.1 GCA_024642145.1 Marivivens sp. | reverse complement strand
CACGCAGCCCGACTGCGAACAGAAGGTATAGTTGAACGAGATCGGATCATTCTCGTCGACTTTGAATGAAACGCCTTGGGTCAACAGTGTCTCAAGCGGCACGACAACCGTTGCACCCGCCACGGCTCGCTCGCCTTCAGGCACGGTGAAGATCGAGATTTCCGCCACATTCGCGCCGTTCACATCTTGCAGCAACTGATAGAGCTGGCAGGGGTCATTGCCGGCCTCGGTCTTGAGGCAGCGCAGTTTCCACGAGCCGAATTCGTCGCCGAAATAGGGCTGTCCAACCTGAACCGCATCACGTGCGTCTTGGGCAAGGGCGGGCAGGGCAAAGCTGGTGGCTGCAGCCAGCGCGAGGGCAATAATCTTGGTTTTCATAGGGGCCTCAATTGGGTTTGTTTGGCGCGCTGATACCATGACGCCACAGCACTGTCAGGCCATTTCCGCGTGATCGGCGGCAGGACGCCGAGATCCGGCGATCGGCAAGACAGCGATCAAGGGCTTGGCTCAAAATGAAAAAAGAGCCACGAAGGGCTCTTTTTCCATCTCTCCCTGTCGGACTTGACCGACTAATTGGCGCAAGGCTACGCAATGGTAACGAGGTCGTCAACAGCAATTTCCGTGAACGGTTCCAAGCCTCAGAGTCGGCGGATTTTAAGCTGGCTGATGCGGTTTTCATCCTTCTGGATCACCTCGAAACGGAATCCGTGAAAACTGAAGACCTGACCTTCGACCGGAATCATCTGCGCTTCGTGAATCACCAGACCCGCGATGGTGTTGGCCTCGTCATCGGGCAGGTTCCAGTCATGCGCACGGTTGAGGTCGCGGATCGTTGCCGCGCCGTCGACAACATAGGCGCCATCGTCGGTCGCCATGACCTGATCGACCTCGTCATGGTCAAACTCGTCCGAGATCTCGCCCACGATTTCCTCGAGGATATCTTCAAGCGTGATCAGCCCCTGCAGGGCGCCGTATTCATCGACCACCAGCGCAAAATGCGTCTTGCGGCGCAGGAACTGGCGCATCTGATCGTCAAGTGTCGTGGTTTCGGGCACGAAATACGGCTGCATGGCCACATCCAGCACGTTGAAGCCCTGCATTTCGTCCATGGTGATGGTGCCATCGGCCATCATCGCATGCAGCGCCCGCAAAAGGTCCTTGGCATGGATAACGCCCACGATGTTTTCGGGTTCGTTCCGGTAGAGCGGCAGGCGGCTGAACGGGCTTGCAAGCACCGATTTCAGGATATCCGAGACCGGCAGATGCACGTCGATCATCTCGATCCCCGAGCGATGCACCATGATCTCGTCCACGGTGCGTTCGGCCAGATCCAGCGCACCAAGGATACGGTCGCGGTCCTCTTTTTCGACAATCCCTTCGGAATGGCCAAGCTGGATGGCACCGGCGATTTCCTCGCGCACCGCCAGAATATGGCTCTCGGGGTCGATCTTGACGCCGAAGATGGCAAGGATCAGCCGCACAAGACCACGCACCGCCGAAACGATGGGTGAAAATACCAAGATGACATAGCCGATGGGGCGCGCCACCGTCGAGGCCACGGCCTCGGGCTTGGTGATGGCGTAGGTCTTGGGCAGAACCTCGGAAAAGATCAGCACCAAGAGCGTCATGACCAGTGTCGCCACGGCGACGCCATTGGCAAAAAGCCGCGTCAAAAGCGCGGTTGCCAGCGACGTTGCCAGAATATTGACGACGTTATTGCCCAAAAGCACCGAACCGATCAGTCGTTCACTGTCGTCGGTCACGATCAGCGCGCGTGACGCCCCGCGGTCGCCACGATCGGCCGCCGAGCGCAGCTTGCCGCGCGAGGCCGCGGTCAACGCGGTTTCAGAGCCGGAAAAGAATGCCGACAACAAAAGAAGCACCACAATCGCCAGCGCGGTGATCCAAAAAGACGTGTCGCTCAAGATTTCCATCACAGTCGTTCCATTGCCCCTTCAGGCTTATCGTTCGTTAGCGGTGCTATCGGTCCTGGTCATCTTTGGCCAAGGGATGGTGCCGCAATACCAGATCGCGCAGTCGTTCGTCGATCACATGGGTATAGATCTCGGTTGTTGCCACATCTGCGTGACCCAAAAGCGTCTGGATTGACCGTAAATCAGCGCCATGCGCCAAAAGATGTGTGGCAAAGGCATGCCGCAGGCTGTGCGGCGTGACCTTGGCGGGGGAAACGCCGGCGCGGACGGCGAATTCCTTGATGAGCGTGAAAAAGCGGTGACGCGTCAAATGGCCGGACTTGCCGGACGAGGGGAAAAGGTAACGCGACGCTGCATGTCCCTCGGCCTTGGCTGCGGCCTCGGTCCTGTCGCGCTGCTCGAGCCAGAGGGCAAGCGTCTGACGCGCAGGTGCCGAAAGCGGGACCAAACGCTCTTTGCCGCCCTTGCCTTTGACAAACAGCGCCTCGGGGTCGCCGCGCACGGCGGCAACCGGCAGGCTGACCAGTTCGGTGACGCGCAGACCAGTGGCGTAGAGCAGTTCCATCAGACAGCTGTTGCGACGCGCATCGCGCGGCGTTTCCCCTGCGGCGGCGATCAGACGCGCAACCTCGTCCTCGGACAGAACCTTGGGCAGACGTTGCTGCCTGCCAGGGCCGGAGATGCGCAGCGTGGGGTTGTCCTGACGCCAGCCTTCCTCGAAGGCAAAACGATAGAACTGGCGGATAGCGCTTAGTCGGCGGGCACGGGTGGATCGTGCCAGCCCCTGCGCGTCAAGGTGGACCAGATAGGCCTCGACCCCGTTACGGTCGATCTGGATGGGTTCGAGGGCCGACGCCGCGCACCAGTCGATGAAATCGCGCAGATCGCGGGCGTAGGCCTCTTGGGTGTTGAGCGCCATGTTCCGTTCGGCTGATTGGGCCGCGATAAAGGTGGCAACCAGACGTCGCGGGGAGGTGGCCATCAGAAGCGACCCAGAATCAGCGCCTGCAGGGCCAATTTGCGCGCGGCACTTTCCAGTCCGACCGCGTGAAGCAGCGCCAGCGCATCGCTCAGACGCGCGGTGTCACCTGCAAGTGCGGCCTGCACGTCCGCAATAGCCAAAAGCAACGCCTCGCCCAGTCTGCCGCCAAAGGCTGGGTCCGCCAGATCGGCGGGCGGCGCGCCGGTCAGACCCGTGATGGTCGCGGCAGCGATCCGGTCGCTGGCATAGATCGCGGCATCAAGGCCCGCCACGTTGCCTGTCGCCACGGCCCGCAATAGACGCGCACGGCTGTCTTGCGGCTCGGTGGCCATGGCGACAGCCTCGTAGTCGGGGGAAAGCATACAGATCGTATAGGCCAGCGCGGCAGCCTCGCCCGTCAGCGGGATCGTGGAAAGCGCGGCACCATAGAACTTGGCAAAGGGAACCTCGGCGCGGACCGCCTGCATCGCCACCCAGACCTCGGGCAGGGTGATGGCTACGGCGGCCGGATCGCGTGCGGTGATGGCTGCGTCAAAGGCCTGCACCGCGGCGACGCGATCCCAGACCCCGCCCGATGCGGCGGGCGTGCGCGCAGTGTAAAGGTCAAAAAGCGTATTTTCCGAAATCGCGCCATTGCGCGCCAGACGCTCGGCGGCCTCGATCTGGCTGCGCCACCCCGCGATGGGGCGCAGGTCGGCCTGTGCAAAGGCCCGCGGCAGGTTGCCGGTGGGCAGGCCCTGACCGATGGCCTCGCGCATCCGGAATATCAGCGGGCTGACGCGATCGGGCAGGGGCAGGGGCGTGATCGTATCGGCGTAGCTGTCATCCAGAAATTGCTCGAACAATGCGGCCTCGTCGGCGGTCACCGCACCCAGCGCCTTGGCGGTATTGAACGTCAAGGCTGCCGCCGCCCAATCGCCGCCGCGCGCCAGACAGAAAATGCGCGTCGGCAAGGTGGGCTCGACCCCCGGACGGGCGCTGATTTCCTGACAGACGCGATCCTCGGTGCCGGTCAGGAGCGCCACGTCGAAATAGCGGCGGAAAAGCGCGGGCGTGTCGGGATTGGCGGCCTCGAGCAGCGCCTGCGCGGGTTCAAGCGCGCCAAGGTCCAGCAACTTGTCGACCCGCATCAAAAACAATCTGCCCGCCGACCCCGCCCCGATCGGCGGATCGGCCTCGGCCAAAAGCAGCAGATAAAGCAGGTCCTGTGCTGCGGGCAAAGTTTCCACGCGGTCGGCCTCAAGCAGGGCCAAAATCGCATTCTCGGAACTGCCGGACCACAAATTGCGCGGCAGACCGCTGCGCGCGGGGCTGATCAACCCCACGCTGTCGGGCGTTGTCGCGTCAAGCGAACTGGTGGTGACATCAGGGGTCACAACCGTGGTGCTGACGGGCGGATCACCCTCGGTCAACTGGTTCAAGGGTCCGGTAAATTGGGGGGTCTGCACCGACTGGCTTAACCAATCAATGGCCGAGAGCGGCGCATCGTTCTGCGCCAGCGCCGCGGGCGCGAGACCCGCACAAAAGATCAATGATGCAAGGCGGCGCTGGCCCAAACGCTCAGCCCCCGGGCGAGAGCGTGATTGTCTCACCCACTGGCGGCTGCGGTGCCGCGAAATCTGCCGGAAACAGAACCGGCCCGACAAAGGCATAGGCAATCACGCCAAGACCGCCAAGAATTGCGATGAAAATCAGAATCTTGATAAGTTTCCAGATCATTTAGGGCCCTGTGTTTTCCGGCTGCTCGCCTCTGTCGCTCATTTATATATGGCCTTTTGCAGAAGATCACGCCATTCAGGGATCAATTTGTTACATCGCGCGACCAACCGCCAACCGGAGGGAAAATGGAGGCCGAAAACCGCAAGACGCGCCCCGGTGACGCCCAAAGCTATCGGTTGAAACGGTCGGTGGTGCTTGTGGGCCTGATGGGGTCAGGCAAATCCGCCGTGGGCCGGACGCTGGCGTCGCGGCTGGGCGTGCCGCTCTACGATTCGGACGCCGAGATCGAACGCGCGGCGCAGGCGACGATTGGCGAGATTTTTGCCCGCGACGGCGAGCCTTTTTTCAGGGACCGTGAAGCCGAGGTTCTGGCGCGGCTTTTGGCGGGGCCGCCATCGGTGGTGTCAACCGGCGGCGGCGCCTTTGTGGCCGCGCGTAACCGTGACGAGATCGCGCGGCGCGGTATTGCCGTCTGGCTGGATGCCGACGTGCGCGTGCTTTGGGATCGGGTGCGGCATAAAAACACCCGCCCGCTTTTGAAAACGGACGATCCGCTGGGCACATTGACGGCACTTTACCATGAACGCCGCCCTGCCTATGCGCAGGCTGCCCTGCGGGTCGAAACCCGCGCGGGCTATTCGCTGGATGACACCACAGACCGCGTGATCGAGGCGCTGTTGACGCATCCCGACATACTGGAGGCGATATGAGCGAGCCGCGCCGCGTTTCTGTGCCCCTGGAGGGGCGCGCCTATGACATTTTGATCGGTGATGGCCTGCTGGCCAAGGCCGGTGCGCTGATCGCCCCGATGATCCGTCGCCGCAAAGTGGCGGTTCTGACGGATGAAACCGTTGCGGGTCTGCATCTCGATGCGTTGCGCCAGTCCTTGGCTGCGAACGGTATCGAGATGAGCGCGCTTGCCCTGCCCGCAGGCGAGGCAACCAAGGGCTGGCCCCAGTTTACCCGCGCGGTCGAATGGCTTTTGGCGGAAAAGGTCGAGCGCAACGACATCGTTGTGGCCTTGGGGGGCGGGGTGATCGGCGATCTGGCGGGCTTTACCGCTGCCGTGCTGCGCCGTGGCGTGCGGTTTGTGCAGATCCCCACCACGCTTTTGGCGCAGGTCGATAGCTCGGTCGGCGGTAAGACCGGCATCAATAGCCCGAATGGCAAGAACCTGATCGGGGCCTTTC
>JAHEBS010000024.1 GCA_024642145.1 Marivivens sp. | reverse complement strand
TAAGCCATGACGACGCGCGCACGCTGTTCCATGAATTTGGCCACGCGCTGCACCAGATGCTGTCGAATGTGACCTATGAAAGCATCTCGGGCACCTCGGTTTCCCGCGATTTTGTGGAACTGCCGAGCCAGCTTTTTGAACATTGGCTGGACCTGCCCGAGGTCCTGTCCGAATTCGCGACCCATGCCGATACGCGCGCGCCCATCCCCGCAGACATGCTGGACAGGCTGCTGAGGGCGCAAACCTATGACATGGGTTTCCAGACGGTCGAGTTTCTTGGCTCGGCGCTGGTCGATCTGGCCTTCCACGAGGGCAATCCCCCCGCCGATCCGATGCAAAAGCAGGCCGAGGTTCTGGCCGACATCGGCATGCCGCGCGCGATCCGGATGCGTCACGCGACCCCGCATTTCGCGCATGTGTTCTCGGGCGACGGCTATGCCGCGGGCTATTACAGCTACATGTGGTCCGAGGTCATGGACGCCGACGCCTTTGAGGCGTTCGAGGAAACGGGCGACGCCTTTGATCCGGCGATGGCCAAGAGCCTTGAGACGAATATCCTTTCGGCTGGCGGCTCGGTCGATCCGGCAGAGCTGTATACGCGCTTCCGTGGCCGCATGCCGGGCGTGGGTCCGCTCTTGAAGGGGCGTGGTCTGGCCTGAGGCTTGTGCTTTAGGGCTCTTGCCCGCGGAACGGGTCGTCCACAGGGTCTTGGTGGATCAGCACATCCGCCATCGGATAGGCCTTGATGATGGATCGACGCAGGCCCGCGCAGATCGCGTGGGCCTCGTAAAGCGTCTGGTCACCGTCCAGTTCGATATGAACATTGACAAAGATGCGGCTGCCGGCGCGGCGGGTCTTTAGGTCGTGAAACCCATGCACGCCGGGATAATCGCCGCATATGGCCGAGACGCCCTTGATGAAACCGTCATCGGCGCTGCGGTCCATCAAAGCATCCCATGCGCCGCGCCCGATGTGAAAGGCACCAAGCGTCAAATAGGCCGCCGCCGCGATCGCGACGACCGAGTCGATCTGCGTCAGGCCAAAACGATGCGACGCCCAGAGGGCAAAGATGGCGCCGAGGTTCGGCACCAGATCGCCAATGTAGTGCAGGCTGTCGGCCGCCACGACCTGATTGCCCGTGGTCCGCGCAACGCGGCGCTGCCACCAGACCAGCGCCAAGGTCAGCACGATGGAAAAAGCCAGCACCGCCATGCCCGCGCCCTCGTCGGCCAAGGGCGCCGCGTCGCCTGCGATCAACCGGCGTATGGCTGCGGTGGCGATAATGCCTGCCGAAACAAGGATGAACAGCGCCTGACCCAGCGCCGCCAGATCCTCGGCCGAGGTGTGGCCGAAGGCGTGGTCCTCGTCGGCGGGTTTGGCGGCATAGGCAATGGCCGCCAGCCCTGCCAGCGACATCATCAGATCCAGCGCGCTATCGGCCAAAGTCGCGCCCACAGACAAGGCGCCCGTGGCGGCCAGCGCCCAGATCTTGGCGGCCACGAGGGTCAGCGCGACGGTGACGGACAATAGGCTTGCCGACAGGGCAAGACGCGTTTCGCGGGATTGGCTCATGACTCTAGCCTACTCGATGATTTCATCGTCACCTACGCCCCAGAAAGCGGTCTTGGGCGCATAGCCGCGAAAACCTCCGACCGAAAGCCGGCACCAGTCGGTATCGCAAGACAACACATAGGCAATGACCCCCTGTTCCAGCAATGCCACCTGCGGCCCGTTGGTGTCTTCGCGCGTATAAAGCGGCTCGAGCGGTTCGAGGGTCACGACGGTGCGGGTGCCCGACAGAAGGGTATAATGGACCCAGCCGCCTTGGCCGTCTTGGTCAAGAACCTTGCGCCAATGGCCATATTCCGCCACCACCATCAGCGGCATGTCGCGCCGCGTGAACACCCAGTCGATCCGGTGACCCAAAGAAGGGCCACGGCGCACGTTGGCCTCTGAGGCCTTGAGCGAGACGTAACGCGGCAACGGCAGGTTGGTTTCCTCGCCCAGCACTGGTCCTTGTTCGACAATCGTCACCCCGCTATCGGGCAGGGCGGCGTCTTGGGCCGAAATTGGCGCGGCAAGGCTGGCCCAAAGCGCCAGCGCCCCGACCGCGCTACCCAGTTTTTGCATGAAACCCTGCGTCATTGCGTGTGATGCCCCAATTTCTGCCCGGAGGTTCTTGTGCCTCCTCACGCTCGCGGGCAATCTGCCATCAAACCACGCCAGACGACAAGCAAGGAGGCGCGTTTATGCCGGGGAAACGACTGAATGTTGTTGTCACACGCCGCCTGCCAGAGGCGGTCGAGACCCGCATGAAGGAGCTCTTTAACGTCGAGCTTCGTCAAGACGATCGCCCCTATAGCCGCGAAGAGCTGGTCGCCGCCATGCAGCGGGCCGATGTGCTGGTGCCCACGGTCACCGACCAGATCGACAGTCGCGCATTGGCGCAGGCGGGTGAACGGCTCAAGCTGATCGCCAACTACGGTGCGGGCGTTGACCATATCGACGTCGCCACCGCGCGACAGCGCGGCATCTTGGTCTCGAACACGCCAGGCGTTGTGACCGAAGACACCGCCGACATGACCCTCGCGCTGATCTTGGGTGTAACGCGGCGCATCCCCGAGGGTCTGGCCGTCATGCAATCCGGTGAATGGCAGGGCTGGGCGCCGACCGCATTTCTTGGCGGGCGAATCACGGGCCGCCGTTTGGGCATTCTGGGCATGGGCCGCATCGGTCAGGCCGTGGCGCGCCGTGCGCGGGCCTTTGGGATGACGGTGCATTATCACAACCGCCGCCGCCTGCGCCCCGAGATCGAAGAACCGCTAGAGGCCACCTATTGGGAAAGCCTCGACCAGATGGTGAGCCGCGTTGATATTCTGTCGATCAACTGTCCGCATACCCCGTCGACCTTTCATTTGATGAACGCACGACGTCTGAAATTGATGAAGCCGTCGGCAGTGATCGTGAACACCTCGCGCGGTGAGGTCATCGACGAAAATGCCCTGACGCGGATGTTGCGCGCGGGCGAGATCGCCGGCGCCGGCCTCGATGTTTTTGAACACGGTTCGGAAATCAACCCTCGTCTGCGCGAGCTGTCCAACGTGGTGCTGCTGCCGCACATGGGTTCGGCCACGGTCGAAGGGCGCGTTGAAATGGGCGAAAAGGTCATCATCAACGTGCGCACCTTTGAAGACGGCCACCGCCCGCCGGATCTGGTCGTGCCGAGCATGGTCTAGTCATTCGCAGTCGTGAATGTAACGCGCTGAAATATCTGGTGAATTTGGTCGCATTGCGCCCTCGTGAAAAGTCGTTATCGAAAGGCCTCAACCAGAAGGAGGCCTAAGATGGACCGTCGAGCATTTCTTTTCGTCACCGCCGCAGGCGCAGTTGCCGCCTGTGCCCCGCTGCCGAACACCAATCCCATCAGCCGTGAAGTCAGGGCAGGGCTGACGTTTTCGAGTGTTGAGGTCTCGACCTCGGGAACGGCTTTTGAAAGCACGCGCGCTGCGGATTACTCCAGCCGTCTGGCATCAGACCTGAAAGCCATGATTGAACGTGAGTTTGTGGACCGGATGGACCCGGGCGGTGTCACGCTGATGGTGGACGTGTCGCGGTTCAATGTCGCGGGTTCGACGACGACGGCTTTCGGGCGTGATCAGTCGCTCTTGCAAGGTGCGGCACGCGTTCTCGATAACAATGACAATGTGCTGGGCGCCTATACAGTTCAGGTTGTCGCCGGTCAGGCGGCTGGCTCGACCGCTGGCGCGCTCTGGGATGCCGCGACCTCTTCGGGGGGCGGCTACTACCGTGACCTTCTGGACGAATTTGCCCGCGATGTGCGCGAGGAAATCCTCGGCGGTGACTTGCCGGGAGCGCGTTTGCTGCGGCAGATCACCAATTGAACATGGGCGCTGTGGGCGGCGGCTGAGTCAGGCGGCCCCCAGCGCGACAAAGTCGATCAGTGCCTCTCGCCCGTCTCGCTTGGCAAGTTCGGTGTTATGGGCGGCGACAATCGCCGCCCGGGTCATCGCAGATCTGCGTGCCAAGAGCGCAAAGATTGCAGCGTCAGATCAGGTTCACCCCGACGAGCGACTAGCGATAAACCTGATCCTCGCCCGGAAAGGCGCGGGTCTTGACCTCTTCGGCGTAGCTTTTCACGGCCGCCTCGATCATCGGTCCCAGTTGGCCATAGACTTTGACGAACTTGGGCGTCCACGGGTTCAGGCCCAGCATATCCTCCAACACAAGGATCTGCCCGTCGCAATCGGCCGAAGCGCCGATACCGATCGTGGGAATGTCGATCTGTTTGGTAATGCGCGCGGCCAGCGGCTCGACCATGCCCTCAAGCACAACCGCAAAAGCGCCAGCCTCGGCCACAACGCGGGCGTCTTCTTCGTGCAGGGGCCATGTGTCCTCGTCGCGACCCTGCGTTTTGAAACCGCCCATGACATGGGTCGATTGGGGGGTCAGGCCGATGTGGGCCATGACCGGAATCCCGCGTTCGGTCAGGAAACGTATGGTTTCGGCCATGCGCCGCCCGCCTTCCAGCTTGATTGCGCCGCAACCGGTTTCCTTGATGACCCGTGCCGCGTTGCGAAATGCGGTCTGCGGGCTTTCCTCATAGGTGCCAAAGGGCATGTCCACGACGACCAGCGCGCGCTTGGTGCCGCGCACCACGGCCTTGCCGTGCATGATCATCAGTTCCAGCGATACGCCGACGGTCGAATCCATCCCGTGCATCACCATGCCAAGGCTGTCGCCCACCAAAATGAAGTCCGCGTATCTGTCGACAATCGCCGCCGTATGCGCGTGGTAAGAGGTCAGCGACACGATCGGCTCACCCCCCTTGCGGCGCGCGATCTGCGGGGCGGTCACGCGGCGGATGTTTTCGGTCTGGGTGCTCATGGGGTCATCTCCCTCTGGTCAATCAAGAGGACGGGGTTTTCTGTTGGACCGAACTCGGCCGAGATCATGACAGCGATCATAGACGAAATCGGTCCGGCGAGGGGGGCAAGAGTCAAAGGCGCAACAATATCGATAGCTTTCAGCCGCGCACGTGGTTCGGCCGTGATGGTTGCGGCAATGGTCGCGCGCACTGCGTCGACATTTCCGCCCCGCACAACAGCCGCGCCCGCATCTAGCGCGCGGCTGAGACAAAGCGCGGCCACGCGGTCTTGCGGTGTCAGCCGCACATTGCGCGACGACATGGCCAGCCCGTCGGCTTCGCGCACCGTGGGCACCCCGTGAATGCGCACCGGTATGTGCAGATCGCGCGTGAAACGGCGGATGACCTGCAATTGTTGATAGTCCTTTTCCCCAAAAAAGGCGGCGTCGGGGCCGACGATGTTGAACAGCTTGGTCACCACAGTGGCCACGCCGCGAAAATGCCCGGGGCGGACCAACCCGTGCAAGACATTGGCCAGACCAGTAGTTTCAACGATTGTCTCGTCACCTGCAGGATAGATCTCGACCACCGAGGGGATAAGAACCGCATCGACGCCATGGGCCTCTAGCATTGCCAGATCGGCGTCCTCGGTACGGGGATAGGCGTCCAGATCCTTGGGGTTTCCGAACTGGGTGGGGTTGACGAAAATCGTTGCCACCACGCGCGGATGATCCCGTCTTGCGGCGGCGACCAGCGCCATATGGCCTGCGTGCAGCGCGCCCATTGTCGGGACCAAGGCCACGCTTTCGCCTGCGGCATGAAAGCCTCTGACCACGTGGCGGATCTCGGCAATGGACCGGCAGATCTGCATGGCTAACCCTCATGCGGTTGACTTGGGTCTGGTTTAGCGGTGCGGCCCGCCGCGGGCAAGGCGGCGGACGCGTGACGCGCGGTCACCAGCGACGCAGGTCAGGTCGGTTTTGTGGTGAGAGGCGTCGGCTGCCTCTCGCGCGGGGGCGCGCTTTGCGACAGAGTGGCCGCAAGAAATTGCGGGGACCATCCGATGAAGACTCACGTCAAAGCCCTTGTCGTCGGCGGCGGTGCCGTCGGCACCTCGATTGCCTATCATCTGGCCAAGGCCGGTTGGGAGGATGTCATGCTTCTAGAGCGGGACGAGCTGACTTCAGGCTCGACTTGGCACGCAGCGGGCCTCTTGCCGCTGTTTAACATGAGCTATGCAACCACCCACATCCACAAATATTCGGTCGATTTCTACAAGACGCTCGAGGCGGAAACCGGCCTCAATTCCGGCTTTTCGGTCGTGGGCAACCTGCGCATGGCGCAGACCCAAGAGCGGATGGACGAATTTATGCTCTATTCGTCTGTGGCCGAGACGGCGGGCGTCTATCACGAGTTCCTGACACCGGACGAAGTCAAGGCCCGCTGGCCCCTGATCCGCACCGAGGATCTGGTGGGTGCGCTTTACCACCCGCAGGACGGCTATATTAACCCCGCCGATGTCACCATGGCGATGGCCAAGGGCGCGCGGCAGCGCGGCGTGATGATCGAACGCAAGATGCAGGCCGACGCCTTTCACTGGAACGGCACGCATTGGGAAGTGACCGTCACCAAGATGATCGAAAAGGGCGGCAATCTGATGCCCTCGGACGAACAGGTGGTCATCACCGCCGAGCATGTCGTGACCGCCTCGGGCAACCACGCGCAGCGCACCGCCAAGATGCTGGGCATCAAGATCCCCGCCATTCCGGTCGAGCATCAGTTCATCGTCATGGAGCAAGATCCCGCGCTGGTGAAATGGCGTGCCGATGGCAACAAAGAACACCCCGTGGTCCGTGATGCCGACGCCCAGTCCTATGTGCGCGAAGAGCGCGGCGGCTGGATTCTTGGCGTTTACGAACGCGGCGCGCCTGCGCGTTTTGAATATGGCGTGCCCGACAGCTTTCGTGCCGACCTGTTCCCGCTCGATCTGGAACGGATCGAAGAACAGTATATGGCGATGATCCACCGCATTCCCTCTTGCGAGGAAAGCGGTCTGAAAGACGATTTCAACGGGCCGATCTGCTACACGCCCGATGGCAACCCGCTGGTGGGCCCCGCGCCCGGGCTGCGGAACATGTGGCTGGCCGAAGGCTTTAGCTTTGGCATCACGGCGGCAGGTGGCACGGGTTACTATCTGGCGCAATTGATGGTCAACGGCGAAGCCGAGATCGATATGGCAAGCCTTGATCCCAAGCGATACGGCAGCTGGATGACCACCGAATATGCCGCCCGCAAGAACGAAGAATGCTATAACCACGTCTATATCCTGCACCACCCCGACGAAGAGCGTGAGGCCTGCCGGCCCCTGCGCACGGCGCCGGCCTATGACCGGCAAAAGGCCTTGGGCGCGCAGTTCGGACAGGTGAATGGCTGGGAACGGCCGAACTATTACGGTCCGTTCGATGCGCCCGACGATTATGACCACTACACCCGCAGCTTCCGCCGTGGTGGCTGGTGGCAATATGCGGTGGATGAGGCCAAGGCGGTGCGCAACGGCGTGGGCCTGATCGATGCGACCGCATTCACCAAACACCTTGTGCGCGGCCCCGGTGCTGCGGCATTTCTTGACTGGTTCACCTGCAACAAGCTGCCAAAGGTGGGTCGGATCAACCTGACCTATGCATTGACCGCCTTTGGCACGACGCGCACCGAATACACGATCTTCCGCTTTGCCGAGGACCAGTTCATTCTGGTCTCTGCAGGCGCATGGACGGATTACGACGCGGATTTCCTGACCAAGGCCGCCGCCGACAAGGCCGCCGCCTTCGGCCATATCGACATCCATGATGTGACGACAAAATACGGTGTCTTCGCGCTGGCCGGCCCGAAGTCGCGCGATGTGCTGAACGAGTTGATCAGGGACGCCGATCCCGCCACGGCGCTGTCGAACAAGCGGTTTCCGTGGCTGTCGTTCCGCAGCATCGAATTGGGCATGTGTCCGGTGACCGCGGCGCGCGTTGCCTATACGGGCGAGTTGGGCTGGGAGCTTTACCACCCGATGGAAATGGGGCGCTACCTTTGGGACCAGCTGATGACGGCGGGTGAAAAGCACGGGCTCAAGCTGGTTGGCGCGCGGGCGCAAAACTGGTTGCGACAAGAAAAGAGCTATCGCGCCTTTGGCAACGAACTGGGCCGCGATGCGACCCCTCTGGAGGCGGATCTGCCGCGTTTCGTGGATCTTGCGAAAGATTTCCACGGCAAGGAGGCGCTGATCGCCACAGGGGTCAGGTCGAAATGCGTGACGTTGCTGATCGACGGCCCGCCCGACGCCGATCCTTGGGGCAAAGAGGCGCTGGTCGATCCGGTCACGGGCGAAAAGGTCGGGCGACTGACCTCGGGCGGCTATTCCGTGGTCTTTGGCAAGCAGATCGGCATGGGCTATGTGCCGCCGGCGATGGCGGCGGTGGGGACCAAGTTGAAAGTGCGGATGCTGCGCCAGTTGTGGGACGCGGTAATCGTCGAGGATAGCCCCTACGATCCCACCAACGCCAATATCCGCATCGACGGCTAAAGAAAGGCCGGGGGCTGCCGCCCCCGGACCCCCGCGGGTATTTGAGGTCAGAAGAAGCGGTGGCTCAGCGGCGCAAGCGCGCAGGGTCAAGGGCCCTGATCGTGGCCGGATCAAGATCGGACGCGCGGCCTGCAACAAGGTCGGCCACAAGCTGGCTGGCGGCGGGCGAGGTCTGAAAGCCGTAGCCGCCCTGACCCGCGACCCAGACAAAGCCGGTGTCAGACGGATCGGGGCCCAGCACAAGCTGCCGGTCGGGCGAAAAGGTTCTCAGACCGGCCCAACTGGCCAGAAGACGTGTCACCTCGACGGTCGTTGCTTCTTCGAACCGCGCAAGCCCTTCGGCCAGCACCATGTCATCGGCCCAGGCATCATGAGGGGCCATCGGATGTTCCTCGGCGGGCGAGACGATCAGCGCACCGGCGTCGGGTTTGAAATACCAGGCTTCCTGCGCGGCAAAGACCATGGGCCATGGCTGGGGATCCAGGCCCGCGGGTAAAGGGATGCGCGCCATCGAGCGGCGGTTGGGGGTAAAGCCAAGGGGGGCAATGCCCGCCATCTGGGCGATAACATCGACCCATGCCCCTGCGGCATTGACCAAAGTTTTGCCCTCGTAGGTTTCGCCCCCTGCGGTGACGGCCCAGCCGGTGGCATGGCGGCGGATTGCCGTAACCTCGGCCTTGGTCACGATCTTGCCACCTGCGGCACGAATCTCGCGGGCGAAATTCTGGACCAGCCGGTCGGTATCGATGTCGCGGGCATCAGCACTATAGCCGGCGCGGTCGATCACATCGGCGCGCAGGATCGGGCAGATGGCGCGGGCCTCGGCGCCGCTGATTTCATCGAGGTTCATCTGCACAAGCTCGTCGGCAAAGGCCTCGGCCTGTGCGGCGCTGCCTGCGAGCATGAGGCCGCGGGGGCTTAGAACGCCGCCGTGCGCCGTTTCGAGGTAGGCGCGGCTGGCGCGGTTCAGGGCGATCACCGAGGCCTTGCCGTAGTTTTCCTCGAACAGGGCCGCCGAGCGGCCGGAGGCGTGGTAGGCCAGCGCATCTTCGCGTTCCAGAACAGTGACATGGCCAAGTGCCGATAACCGCGCGCCTGCGCTGATACCTGCGATACCGCCGCCGATGATGAGAAAGTCAGACATGATGCCGCGCCCCCTTTTGGCCGGATAGAGGCAAGCGGCGCGGTCAAGGTCAAGCCCAGACATTGTGCGGCGCTTATTGACCTTGGGGGCAGGGGCTGCGATCTAAAAGCGTGGCGCGCGACGCCCGTGAGAAGCCGGAGAAACGATGAACTCGGTCGTCTTTGTCAACGGTGTCATCATGCTGTTTTTCGCGGCGCTGATGGCGGTGGACGCGCTGCTGTTTCCGGCGACGATGCAGATCTTTGGTGTTTCGGCGCTGGTTGTCGGGACTTTGGGCCTGTGTCTGGCCATTGCCGCTTCGGGCGCGGGGCTCAATGTCCGCCGCTTGCATACGTTCATTCTGACCGCCACCGTCTGGCTGACAGCGGCGCTGGCGGGTGCGGTGCCGCTTTATCTGTGGCAGATGGCGCCGGTCGACGCCTTTTTCGAATCCATGTCGGGGATCACCACGACGGGCTCAACCGTGCTGTCGGGGCTCGATACCATGCCGCGCGGGATCTTGCTGTGGCGGGCGATCTTGCAGGGCCTTGGCGGCGTCGGTTTCATTGTCACGGGCATCGCGCTTTTGCCGATGATGCGCGTGGGTGGCATGCAGCTGTTCCGCACGGAGAGTTCCGACAAGGGCGAAAAAGAGCTGACCAGTGCCGCGGGCTTTGCCACGGCCACGCTATGGGTCTATCTCGCGCTGATTGGCCTTTGCGCTATGACCTATATGGTGGGCGGTATGAACACCTTTGACGCGGTGGTTCATGCGCTGACCACCCTGTCGACGGGGGGTTATTCCAACTACGACAGTTCCTTTGGGCATTTCCAGTCGCCCTTCCTGCAATGGTCTGGAACCTTGTTCATGCTTTGCGGCGGTCTGCCTTTTGCATGGTATATCCGCGTGATCCGGCAGGGCCGGTTTTTCAGCGAACAGGTCGTGGCGTTTTTGGCGGGTCTGGCGGTGGCGATCGCCGTGATCGCGGGCTGGCTGGTCATCAACAATATCATGGCGCCGCTTGATGCGCTGCGGCTGACGGCCTTCAACGTGGTTTCGGTGGTCACGACCACGGGGTATGCGACCACCGATTATACGGTTTGGGGCCCATTCGCTGTTGCGATGTTCATGGTGCTGACCGCGATCGGTGGCTGCACGGGGTCAACGGCGGGTGGGGCCAAGGTCATGCGGTGGCTGATATTTGCCCGCAGCCTTAAATCCATGGTGATCCGCGTGCATCAGCCCAATGCGGTCATCACGACGCGCTATGAGGGTCGCGCGGTCGAGTGGGATGTCACCGCCGGTGTCATCAGCTTTTTCTCGTTCTATTTCTGGACGTTCGCGGCGCTGGCCGGCGCGCTGAGTTTTCTGGGGCTGGATTTCAACACCGCGGTCAGTGGCGCGCTGACCGCTTTGGCCAATGTGGGCCCGGGCGTGGGCACCATTATCGGTCCGGCGGGCAATTTCGCCTCGTTGAGCGATCCGGCAAAGGCCCTGTTGATCTTCGGCATGTATCTGGGCCGGCTTGAGATGCTGACCTTCTTTGTCCTTTTGGCCCCGCGGTTCTGGAAGGAACTCTGAGACAAAGAAAAAGGCCCGGAGAGGTCTCCGGGCCTTTTCCTTGATGATCGGACGATCAGGAGGGGATGTCGCCCTCGATGCCTTCCACATACCAGCTCAGGCCAGCCAGCGTGCCATCGTCGGCGGTTTCGCCTTCGGCAAGCCACGCCGAGCCGTCCTGCTTGTTGAGCGGGCCGGTGAAGGGGTGGTATTCGCCCGCAGCGATGCGGTCACGCAGCGCTTCGGCGCTGGCCTTGATCTCGGCCGGAACGGCGTCCGAAATCTCGCCGATCTTGACCATGCCCTTGCCGATACCGTCCCATGTCGAAACGCTGGCCCAGCTGCCATCCATGACGGCCTGCGTGCGTTCGATGTAGTAGGGACCCCAGTTGTCGATGATCGACGAGATACGGGGCATCGGTGCGTATTCGGCCATGTCCGAAGCCTGACCGAAGGTATAGACGTTGCCAGCGGCCTGAGCGGCAGCCTGCGGCGCGGTCGAGTCGGTGTGCTGCAGAATGACGTCGCAGCCCTGTTCGATAAGCACCTTGGCCGCATCGGCCTCTTTCGCCGGATCGAACCAGGTAAAGGCCCAGACGATCTTGAATTCGACGTCGGGGTTGACCTGCTTGGCGTGGATATAGGCCGAGTTGATGCCACGAATAACTTCGGGGATCGGGAACGAGCCGATGTAGCCGATCTTGTTCGACTTGGTCATATTGCCGGCAAGGTGACCCTGCACGGCGCGGCCTTCGTAGAAGCGGGCCGAATAGACCGACACGTTGTCGGTCGTCATATAGCCGGTGGCATGTTCGAACTTCACGTCGGGGAACTTGGCCGCAACGTTGAGGGTCGATTCCATATAGCCGAACGAGGTCGTGAAGATCAGGTTGGCGCCGCCCAGAACCATCTGGGTCAGCACGCGCTCGGCGTCGGGGCCCTCGGGGACGTTTTCGGCATAAACGGTTTCGATCGCATCACCGAACTGGGCTTCGATGGCCTGACGGCCCTGATCGTGCTGGTAGGTCCAGCCGCCGTCGCCCACGGGGCCGACGTAGATGAAACCAACCTTGGTCTTGCCCGATTGGGCGCGCAGGGGCGCACCAAGCACCGCCGCCATGGCCGCACCAGCACCGCTGGCAAGAAGCGTTCTTCTCTTCATGTCTTTCTCCCTTTGTCGGGGCGCAGCTGCCCCTGTTTGTTTGACCTCAGCGCGAGGCGTGGAAAACCCTGCCCAGTGACCCCGGCGCGCGGCCTGCATTCATCAAGACAAGCACGAGAATTGTCGCAATGTAAGGGGACATCGACAGGTATTCGACGGGGATGGCAAAGCCTGCGGCCTGAAGGTTGAGCTGCAGAACAGTGACACCACCGAAGAGATAGGCACCAATCAGCAGCCGCCACGGCTGCCAGCTGGCGAAAACGACGATCGCAAGCGCGATCCAGCCCGCACCGGCGGTCATGCCGTCGGTCCATTGGGGCACGCGGACGAGGCTGATATAGGCCCCGCCCAGACCCGCGCAGGCACCGCCGAACATGATGGCCAGCGTGCGGATACGCATGACGTGATAGCCGAGCGCATGGGCGGCGTCGTGGTTTTCACCCACGGCGCGCAGGACCAGACCGGCGCGGCTGTATTTCAGGAATGCCCAGATCGCGGCAATCAGCGCGATCCCGATATAGACCATCGGGTCATGGCCAAAGAGGATCGGGCCGACAACCGGCAGGTCGGTGAGAACCGGAATATCGATCTTGGCAAACTCGGGTGCCTTGATGCCGTTGTAGCCCTGCCCGAGCAAGGCCGAGAGCCCCAGACCAAAAAGGGTCAGCGCCAGACCTGTCGCCACCTGATTGGACAACAGGAACTGGGTCAGCAAGGCAAAGAGCAGCGACAACAGCGCGCCGCCCAAAGCCGCCGCGCCAAAGCCTGCCCATGACGAGCCGGTATGTGCGGTGACGATGAAACCGACAATGGCGCCGGTGATCATCATACCCTCGACACCGAGGTTCAGAACGCCTGCGCGTTCGACAATCAACTCACCTGCCGCAGCAAGGATGATCGGGGTCGCAGCCACCATGAGCGAGGCCACCAGAAGGACGGGATTGATCGAGCCAAAGTCCATCAGATTACTCCTTCGAGCCAAAGCGGATGCGGAAGTTGGTCATCACGTCCACCGCCAAGAGGAAGAACAACAGCATCCCCTGAAACAGTTGGATCGCGGCGCCCGGCAGGCTGAGGCTGAGCTGTGCAAGCTCGCCCCCGATATAGGTCAGGGCCATCAAGATACCGGCAAACAGTATGCCGACCGGATGCAGACGGCCGAGGAAGGCCACAATGATCGCGGTAAAGCCGTAGCCCACGTTAAAGTCGATCGACACGCGGCCTGCGGGGCCGGATACCTCGAACATGCCCGCCGCACCGGCAAGCGCGCCGGAAATCAGCATACAGGTCATGACCAGACGCTTGGGGTTCACACCGGCAAAGATCGCCGCACGCGGGCTTTGCCCCGCCAGCCGCACATCAAACCCGAAACGGTGACGCATCAAGACGCCGTAGGAGACCACCACCGCCACAAGCGCGGTAAAGACACCCCAGTGAATGCCGGTATTGGCAAAGATCTCGAGGTTGGCCGAAGCCGGAATCTGCGACAGGTTGCGGCTGCCGGGAAACCCGTGACCATCGGGGTTACGCAAAAGGTTCAGCGCCATCGACGCCTGAATGGACTCGGCCACATAGACCAGCATCAAGGACACGAGAATCTCGTTGGTCTTGAACCGGTTGCGCAGAAACGCGGGTATCCACGCCCAGATCATGCCACCAGCGACGCCGGCAAGGATCATCAGCGGAAAGACGACGATCCGGCTGCCATCTGGAAAATAGGCCAGACCCACGGCCGCACCGGCCAGCGCGCCGATGATATATTGCCCCTCGGCACCGATGTTCCAGATACCGGCGCGAAAGCCAAAGCTGAGGCCTATGGCGATCAGGATCAGCGGACCGGCCTTGAGCAACAGTTGCGGGCGCGAATAGGAGGCGAACTCGCCAAAGAGCGGATCGTAAAAGATCGTGCGGATCGCGACGAGCGGGTCCTTGCCAAGGGCCGCAAAGACGAAACCGCCCACGATCATCGTGATCACCACCGCAAGAAGCGGCGCCGCGTAGGTCCAGTTCTTGCTAGGCTGCGGGCGTTTTTCAAGCGTCAACATGCGCCACCTCCATATCGTGGGCGCCACCAAGCATGAGCCCGATTTCATCGATAGTCAGACCCTGCATATCGCGCGGGGCGGTCAGTCGGCCGTCATTGAGGGCCGCGAACCGGTCGGAAATCTCGCGCAATTCATCAAGGTCCTGACTGATGCAGACAACGGCAGCACCTTCGGCGGCCAGATCAAGGATGGCCTGCCGGATCGAGGCGGCGGCCGAGGCATCAACACCCCATGTCGGCTGGTTGATCACCAGAACCTTGGGCTTTTGCATGATCTCGCGGCCGATGACGAATTTTTGCAGGTTGCCGCCCGAAAGCGAACGCGCCGCATTGCCGGGACCGGGGGTCCGCACGTCGAAGGCCTTGATGATTTCTTCGGCAAAGGTGCGGGTGGCGGGCCAGTCGAGCAGGCCGCGGCTGACCAGCCCCTTGCGGACCGCGCCGGTGAGCAGGGCGTTTTCCGTCAGGCTCATGTCAGGGGCAGCGGCGTGACCGTTGCGTTCCTCGGGCGCGGCGCAAACGCCGACGGACCGACGTTCGTTCGGGCCCATGAGGCTGATGTCCTCACCGCCCAGCCGCACCATGCCATGGGCCGATTTCATTTCGCCCGATAGCGCCGCCAACAATTCATCCTGACCGTTGCCCGCGACACCGCCAATACCCAGCACCTCGCCAGCTTTGACCGAAATGTGGATATTCTGCAGCGCCGTGCCAAACCGGTGCGGCGCGGGGGCGGACAGGCCCTTCAGTTCCAGCACGACATCGCCCTTGGGTGTGGCGGCGCGGGTCGGCACATGCAGGCTGGCGCCGACCATGATTTCGGCCATTTCACGGGCCGAGGTGGTGCGCGGGTCGCATTTGGAAACCACCTTGCCCAGTCGCAGCACCGTTGCCGCCTGACAAAGCGCGCGGATTTCCTCGAGCTTGTGCGAGATATAGAGGATCGCCGTGCCCTCGGACGAGAGTTTGCGCAGCGTTTCGAACAGGATATTCACCTCTTGCGGGGTCAGCACCGAGGTCGGTTCGTCCATGATCAAGAGGCTGGGGTTTTGCAGCAGGCAGCGGATGATCTCGACCCGCTGGCGTTCACCAGCGGAAAGATCGCCCACAATACGGCGCGGATCCAGCGGCAGACCGTATTCTTCCGACACTTCGCGGATACGGTCCTCAAGCTCGCCCATGGGCGGCGGGTTTTCCATGCCCAGCGCGATGTTTTCGGCCACGTTCAGCGCATCAAACAGCGAGAAATGCTGAAAAACCATGGCGATACCGCTGGCGCGGGCCTGTCGTGGCTCACCCGGTTGATAGGGCTGGCCGCGCAGGGTCATCTCGCCCTTGTCGGGTTTGACAAGGCCGTAGATGGTTTTGACCAGCGTGGATTTGCCAGCGCCGTTCTCACCCAAAAGCGCGTGGATCTCGCCCTCATGGATTTCGAACGAAACATCGCTGTTGGCCACCACGCCGGGATAGGCCTTGGTCAGCCCGTTCAGACTGAGAAGGATATCACTCATCCCGTTCGTTCCTCCCTGTTGATACCTGTTGCGCCGCCAATCAGTGCGGCGGCGACCCCGATGGCAATTGCCTGCGGGTGTTTTCCGAATGCGGGTTCGCCAATGGGGCAGGCGATGCGCGAAATATCAGCGGTGCTATGCCCGAGTGCTGCGAGCCGTCCGCGAAACCGTGCCCATTTGGTCGCTGAACCGATCAGGCCGATGCTGGCGCAGGGTTGCGACAACAGGGCATGGCACAGCGCCAGATCCAGCGGATGGCTGTAGGTCAGGATCAGGTGGTCGGCGTTCGCCGGTGCCTGTGGCGCGATTGACACGGGGTCCGCGGTGATGCGCGCGGTGACGCCGGCAGGCATTTCGACGGGAAACTTGTCTTCGGTGACATCGATCAGCGTCACGTTGCGGTCGGGCAGGGGCGCCATGACGGCGGCGATTGCGCGGCCCACATGCCCCGCCCCCCAGATCCAGAGCGGGCGGCCCTGATGCACGCCTGCCTCGATCAGCCAGCCTTCCAGTTCGACCGGCACAGGGCCAGTCAGGCCCATGGCGACGCGGCGGGCAACCTTGTCCGGCATGTCCGTGGCCGGCCCCAGCGGGCGGGCAAACGGAAAGCCTTGCGGCAGATTGTCTTGGTGGAACCGTTCCCAGACCAAGGTCACGGACCCGCCGCAGCACTGGCCCAGTTCAGGACCGAGCGGCAGCGTCCGCCGCCGCAGGTCTTGACCGGATTGCAACACGTCACGCGCCTCGGCAATGGCCTGCCATTCCAGCGTGCCCCCACCTATGGTGCCCTCTTGGCCATCGGCCCAGACCAGCATCGCGGCGCCAGCCTCGCGCGGGGTCGAGCCCAGCGCGCGGATCACGACAATACGGATCACCGCGCCATGGGCGCGCACCGCGTCGCTCAGGGGGCGGGGATCAAAGCTCATCCGCGAACCTTTCCGATCGCGGCCAACAGCCGTTCGGGCGTCGCGGGCGCGTGCAGGTCGGGGTAGGCCACGCCGCAGGCAGCAACCGCATCCGACAGCGCCATCAGCGCCGAGATGCCCAGCATGAAGGGCGGCTCGCCCACGGCCTTGGACCGCATGATCGTCGCTTCACGGTTGGGTTGGTTCCACAGATCGACGTTAAAGACCTCGGGCCGGTCCGAGCAGGCGGGGATCTTGTAGGTCGAGGGCGCATGGGTGCGCAGACGTCCCTTGTCGTCCCAAACCAGCTCTTCCATGGTCAGCCAGCCAGCACCCTGCACATAGGCGCCCTCGACCTGCCCCTTGTCGATGGCGGGGTTCAGCGGGTTGCCGGTGTCGTGGATGATATCGGTGCGCAGAATGCGGTTTTCACCCGTGAGCGTATCGACCACGACCTCGGTCATGGCCACCCCGTAGGCAAAGTAGTAGAAGGGCCGCCCCCTGCCTTCGATACGATCCCAGCTGAGATCCGGCGTGCGGTAAAAACCGGTGGCCGAAAGCGAGACCCGCGCCTGATAGGTCCGCGCGGCGGCTTCGGCAAAGCTGATGTCCAGTTGGCCCGCGCGCACGCGGCCGTCTTCGAACACCACGTCTTCGACCGAAACATGGGCCGCACCGGCGATGATCTCGGCGATGCGGTCGCGAATGGTTTCGCAGGCGGCGGCCACGGCCATGCCGTTGAGGTCGGAACCCGACGATGCCGCGGTGGCCGAAGTGTTGGGGACCTTGGCTGTGTCCGATGCCGTGATGCGGACCGCTGAGATATCGACGCCAAAGATCGACGCCGCCACCTGCGCGACCTTGAGGAACAGGCCCTGTCCCATTTCGGTGCCGCCGTGGTTCAGCGCGATCGAGCCGTCCTGATAGACATGCACCAGCGCCCCCGCCTGATTGAGGAAGGTCAGCGTAAAGCTGATGCCGAACTTGACTGGCGTGACGGACAGGCCGCGCTTGAGGATCGGGTTCGCGGCGTTCCACGCCTCGACCGCCGCGCGGCGTTCGGCATAACCCGCTTGCGCCGACAGCCGTTCGGTCATGGCATGCAGACAGAAATCCTTGACGGGCATCCCGTAATGGGTGGCCTGTGCCGCTGGGGCGGCGGGCGAATGCGCGCCGCTGATACGATGGCCCGTGCCCGCGCCGCGCGGTTCATCCACCGCATCGGCATAGTAATTGGCGCGTCGCACCTCGAGCGGGTCACGGCCCACCGCATGGGCGACGTGGTCCAGCACGCGTTCGATCCCCAACATGCCCTGCGGGCCGCCGAAACCGCGATAGGCGGTGGCGGATTGCATGTTGGTTTTCAGGCGGTGCGAGGTGATGCGCATCGCGGGAATGGCATAGGCGTTGTCCGAATGCAGCATGGCGCGGTCGGCCACGGGCAGGGTCAGATCCTGCGCCCAGCCGGCGCGGGTGTAATGGATGAAATCGACCCCGAGGATGCGGCCCTGTTCATCGTGGCCCACCCGATAGTCGATGCGGAAATCATGACGCTTGCCGGTGATGACCATATCGTCGTCGCGGTCGTAGCGCATCTTGGCGGGCCGCCCTGTGCGCGTTGCGATGATCGCGCAGGCAATGGCCAGCGCGTTGCCTTGGCTTTCCTTGCCGCCAAAGCCACCACCCATGCGCCGTGTCTCGACACGCACGCCATGCATGGGGATGTCCAGCGCATGGGCGACCTTGTGCTGGATCTCGGTGGGGTGCTGGGTCGAGGAATGCACCAGCACGTCCCCGTTTTCTTGCGGGAACACGAGGGCGATTTGACCCTCGAGGTAGAAATGTTCCTGCCCGCCCATTTCAAGCCGACCCGATAGCTGGCAAGGCGCTGCGGAAATGGCGGCCTCGATGTCGCCATTGGTCCAGATGCGCGGACCGTCTTCAAAGCGGCTGTTGGCCTCGAGCGCGGCCTCGATCGTCAGGATCGGCGTTTCCTCGGCATAGTCGATTTTGCCCAGACGGGCGGCTTTGCGTGCCGCCAGATGGCTGGTCGCGGCGACCAGAAACACCGGCTGGCCCACGTAATGCACGCTGCCATCCGACAAGAGCGGCTCGTCATGCGCCGAAGGCGAGCAATCTGCCGCGTGATCGAGATCGTCAGCGGTCATTACCGCCACCACGCCGGGCGCGGCGCGCACGGCGGAAAGGTCCATCGCCGTGATGCGCCCGCGCGCCACTGTCGACAGGCCAAAGGCCAGATGCAGGGTATTGGCGGGGGTCGGGATGTCGTCGATGTAGCGGGCGGCGCCCTGAACCTGCATCGGCGCGGAATCGTGGGGCAGGGGCTGACGGACGCTCATGCATGCACCTCGCGGACATTGACGGCCTGACCCGAAAGGTCGGCAAAATAGCGGGACAACATGTTGCGCGCGGTGATCTGACGATATGCGGCCGAGGCGCGCATGTCGCTGATGGGCGCATAGTCCGCGGCAAAACCTGCAAGCGCCGCCGTGACCGTGGCTGCGTTCCACGGCTTGCCGACCAGTGCGGCCTCGACCGATGCGGCCCGTTTGGGCGTGGCGGCCATGCCACCAAAGGCGATGCGCGCGGCCGTGACCAAACCGTTTTCGACCGAGACGTTAAAGCAGCCGCACACAGCCGAGATATCTTGATCGAAGCGTTTGGACAGCTTGTAGCAGCGCAGGGCCGGTGCCGATTTGGGAAGGGTTACGGCCTCGACAAATTCGCCCTCGCGGCGATCCTGTTTGCCGTAGGCGACAAAGAAATCCTCGATCGGCATTGATCGGCGTTCATCGCCGCGACGCAGATGCAGCGTGGCGCCAAGCGCGATCAGCGCGGGCGGGTTATCCCCGATGGGCGAGCCATTGGCGATATTGCCGCCAATGGTGGCGGCGTTGCGAATCTGTTCAGAGGCGTAACGGCGCACCATATCGGCGTAAGAGGGGTGATGGATTGCCAGCACCGCCTGCACGTCATTCATATTGGTCATGGCGCCAAAGCGGATGGTGTCACGCCCGATTTCGGCCCCTTTGAGGTCGGCGCAGCCACCGAGGAAGGCTACCTTCCGCAGATCACGCAACTGCTTGGTGACCCAGAGCCCCACGTCGGTGGCCCCCGCAATCAGCACCCCATCGGGGTTTGCCAGATACCATGCCGCCAGCGCGTCGGCGCTGTCGATCTGGGCGGCGTTGCCCGCCATTGCCTCGACCGCCAGCGCGTCGGCCTCGACCCAATCGGGAACCTCGCCATCCTCTGCCGCCTGCGCGGCACGGATAATCGAGACATAGCCCGTGCAACGGCATAGGTTGCCCGACAGCACATCGTCATGATCGGTGCGCCCCTGCGCATGGCCCGCGACCAGCGAAGCGACGATGCCGGGAGTGCAAAAACCGCATTGGCTGCCGTGATGATCGACCATGGCTGTTTGCACGGGATGCATCTGGCCAGCCTCGCCCAGCGCCTCGACCGTGCGCAGGGCCTTGCCGTGCAACTGGGGCAAAAACAGCAGACAGGCGTTGAGCGCGCGGATGCCGCCCTCGTCGGTGACAACAACGGTACAGGCACCGCAGTCACCTTCGTTACAGCCTTCCTTGGTTCCGTTAAGTCCGCGCGTTTCGCGCAGCCAGTCAAGTGCGGACCGCGTCGGATCGACGTCGGTCAAGCGCACAGTCTCTCCGTTCAGAAGAAACGTGATATCCATGGCTTAGTCCGCCGCCTTACCAGTCTTTGCCCCTCCCGTGCATGTCCTCGATGCGGCGTAGAAAACATGCGGGCTTGATCGCTCTGACCTCAGCAAAGCCTGCTTTGGTCCCTGTGGCAACAATTTCCTTAACCCCTCGGGCGCGCAGCTGGACAGGGGCTGCACCCGCAGCATTTTTCACCGCGTCGGTATGCCGTTGCATGCGCTGCTATGTCGCATAGGTTGGGTCTATGCATATCCTCGGGTTCCATCACATCCAGCTGGCCATGCCGAAAGGCGGTGAGGATTTGGCGCGTGCCTACTATATCAACGGCTTAGGCATGAAAGAGATCGCCAAGCCCGCGGCGCTTGCCGCACGCGGCGGGGTCTGGTTCGAAAGCGGGGCCTTACGCCTGCATCTGGGTGTGGATGCGCCTTTCATTCCGGCGCGCAAAGCCCATCCAGCCATGGAAGTCGTCGATCTTACGCTTTTCGTTGAAAGTCTTTCGCGTTGCGGTTTCGAGGTGACGCCCGACGCCGATCTGCCCGGCTATCGCCGCATCTACACTGCCGATCCTTTCGGAAATCGAATCGAGATTTTGCAGCGCCTGCTTGGCTGATTGCGGTTCCGCTAAAGCGCGGCTTTGACTAGGCTTGGTCCCATGTCCAGCGCCCCCCGATTCATCCACCTGCGGCTCCATACCGAACACTCGCTGCTCGAGGGAGCCGTGCCGGTCAAGAAACTGCCTGAACTGGCGGCCAAGGCCGGTATGCCTGCTGTGGCTGCAACCGACACCAACAACCTTTTTTGCGCGCTCGAATTCTCTGAATATGCCGCCAAGGCGGGTATCCAGCCCATCCACGGCTGCGTGGTCAGCCTTGAATATGCCACGCCCGAGCCCGGCAAGCGCGCCGAGGACCCTGCGGGGATCGTGCTTCTGGCGCAAGACGAGGCCGGTTATCTCAACCTGATGAAGCTCAATAGCCGCATCTGGGTCAGCAACGATGGCGGCCTGCCGCGTGTGACGCTGGATGATCTGGCGGCGCATGGCGCGGGGCTGATCTGCCTGACGGGCGGGCCTGACGGGCCTTTGGGGCGGCTCTTGCGGCAGGGCCAGCGCCCCAAGGCCGAGGCGCTGGTGGCGCGGCTGGCCGCGATTTACCCCCAAAGGCTCTATGTCGAATTGCAGCGCCATCCGGTGGACGGCGGCCTGCCCGAGGCCGAAAAGCTTAGCGAACGCGGCCATGTCGAGATCGCCTATGCGATGGACCTGCCCTTGGTCGCCACCAATGACGTCTATTTTCCGAAAACGGATGTCTATGAGGCGCATGACGCGCTGATCTGCATTGCCGAGGGCGCCTATGTCGATCAGCAAGAACCCCGCCGCCGCCTGACCCCCCAGCATTACTTCAAGTCGCAAGAGGAAATGGCGACGCTGTTTGCGGACCTGCCCGAGGCGCTGGAAAACACCGTCGAAATCGCGCGCCGCTGCGCCTTCCGCGCCTACAAGCGCAAACCGATCCTGCCCAAATTCGCCGATGACGAGGTGCAGGAATTGCGCCGTCAGGCCACGCAGGGGCTGCAAGACCGCCTCGCCGTGATCCCGCATGCCGTCCCCTTGGCCGATTATGAGGCAAGGTTGCGCTTCGAGTTGGACATCATCGAGCAGATGGGATTCCCCGGCTACTTTCTGATCGTGGCCGACTTCATCAAATGGGCCAAGAACCACAACATCCCCGTCGGTCCCGGCCGTGGTTCCGGTGCGGGCAGTCTGGTGGCCTATGCGCTGACGATCACCGACCTTGACCCGCTGCGCTATTCGCTGCTGTTCGAACGTTTCCTCAACCCCGAACGCGTGTCGATGCCCGACTTCGACATCGACTTTTGCATGGATCGCCGTGAAGAGGTCATCAGCTATGTGCAGGACAAATACGGGTTCGAAAAAGTAGCCCAGATCATCACCTTCGGCGCGCTTCTGTCCAAGGCGGCGGTGCGCGATGTGGGGCGGGTCTTGCAGATGCCCTACGGGCAGGTGGACCGCCTGTCCAAGATGATCCCCGTCGAGGGCGTCAAACCCGTCTCGATCGAAAAAGCACTGGCTGACGAGCCGCGCCTGCGCGAAGAGGCCCGCGCCGAAGAGGTCGTAGGCCGGCTTTTGTCCTATGCCCAACAGATCGAGGGGCTTTATCGCAACGCGTCGACCCACGCTGCGGGCGTGGTGATCGGTGACCGCCCGCTGGACGAACTGGTGCCGCTTTACCGCGATCCGCGTTCGACCATGCCCGCAACCCAGTTCAACATGAAATGGGTGGAACAGGCGGGGCTGGTCAAGTTCGACTTTCTCGGTCTCAAAACCCTGACC
>JAHEBS010000023.1 GCA_024642145.1 Marivivens sp. | reverse complement strand
GCGCGACCTGATCAACCCCAGCCAGAACGTGCCGGCCCCCGACATGGGCACCGGTGAGCGTGAGATGGCTTGGATCGTTGACCAGTATCGCCGCATGAACACCACCGACATCAACGCGGCGGCCTGCGTGACGGGCAAGCCCTTGAACTCGGGCGGTATTCAGGGCCGTGTCGAGGCGACGGGCCGTGGCGTGCAATATGCGCTGCGCGAATTCTTCCGCCATTCCGAGGACTCGGCCGCCGCGAACCTTTCGGGCGACCTCGATGGCAAGCGCGTCGTCGTGCAGGGTCTTGGCAACGTGGGCTATCACGCCGCCAAGTTCCTGTCGGAAGAGGACGGATGCAAGGTCATCGCCGTGATCGAACGTGACGGCGCCGTCTATGACCCCAACGGGCTCAACATCGATGACGTCCGCCAGTGGCTGACCCGCAATGACGGCCTCGCCGGCTATCCGTCGGCGCAATACACGCCTGAAGGCGCTGCGCTTCTCGAAGAAGAATGCGAAATCCTGATCCCCGCCGCGATGGAAGCCGTGATCAACCTCGGCAACGCCGACCGTATCAAGGCCAAGATGGTGATCGAGGCCGCCAACGGCCCCATCACCGCGGGTGCGGACGAAATCCTGCGGCGCAAGGGCATCCTCGTGATCCCCGATATGTATGCCAACGCCGGCGGTGTGACCGTGTCCTACTTTGAGTGGGTCAAAAACCTCAGCCACATCCGTTTTGGCCGTATGCAGCGCCGCGCCGAGGAATCGCGCACCCAGATGCTGGTGGACGAACTGGAACGCCTGTCGTCAGACAAGGGTCTGGGCTGGACGCTGAGCCCCGGCTTCAAGCAGAACTATCTGCGCGGTTCGGGCGAGTTGGAGCTGGTGCGTTCGGGTCTCGATGACACGATGCGCGCGGCTTACCAGTCGATGCGCAGTGTCTGGCATGGTCGCGACGATGTCGCGGATCTGCGGACCGCGGCCTATATCGTCTCGATCGAGCGCGTCGCCTCGTCCTATCGCGCCAAGGGTCTCTGACCCTCGGCGCTGTTCCGCGCCCGCCGCAAGTCGCGCACCGAGGTGCCGAAGCGGGCGCGGAACGCACGCGCAAAGGCCGCGTGGCTGCCAAAGCCCGTGGCCAGCGCGATATCCTGCACTTTCTGATCGCCATCGGTGGCCAACCGCCGTGCCTCGGCCAGCCGCAACCCCAGCGCATAGCCGTGGGGCGATTGGCCAATGGCCTTTTGGAACCGCTGTTCCAGTTGTCGGCGCGAGATACCCAAGGCAGCAGCGATGTCTTCGACAGGTTCGGGGTTATCCAGCCGCGTCTCCATCAGCGCGATGGCGCGGGCCACCAAGGGGTGTCGCCGCGCGATTGCGGCGGTCGGGACCAGCCGCTGCGGGGCATCCCCCGCCAGCAAGGGTTCATAGATAAAGGCCGAGGCGACGCGCCGCGCCAGATCGCCGCCATGCAGCCGCTCGATCAGATGCAGCATCAGGTCCAGACAGGGGCTGGCCCCGCCCGTGGTGATCAGCCGCCCGTCGATGTGAAAACGGTCGCGCAACGTATGCACACGGGGAAAGCGCGCCTCGAACCGGTCGAGGTCCTCCCAATGGGTGGTTGCGGCCAGCCCGTCCAACAGCCCGCTTTCCGCCAAGACCCAGCTACCGCCGTCGACGCCGATGATGGCCGTGCCCGCCCGCGCGCGGCGACGCAGCTGCGACAAAAGCGCGGGGGTCGCCTGTGCCTCGATACGGAATGATCCGGCAAGGATCAGCAGATCCAACCGGCCCGCCTGCGCCAAGGGCGCGCCGCCCAAGGCAAAACCGGCGGTGACGCCAGCGGCCTCGCCGCTCGCCGTCAGGAATTGCCAATCGAAAAGGGTCGCGCCGGCGCGCCGGTTGGCGGCACGCATCGGGTCAACCGCCGAGGCCAGCGCCAGCATGTTGGTCTGGTCCATGACCAGCACGCCCACGCGCAGCGGTCGGCCTGCGGCAGGGTCATAGTGCGGAAAGAGGTCTTTTGCGCTATTCATCAAGAACATTGCGTAAAGCGGAAAGAAGCGCGCGTCCACTGCGCCGATAGTGGATGCAGTTCCAAAAGGAGAGCGTCATGCCCTTGACCATGAACCGAGAGGTTTTCATCACCTGCGCCGTGACCGGCTCGGGTGGCACACAGGACCGCAGCCCCCATGTGCCGCGTTCACCCAAACAGATCGCTGAAAGCGCCATCGCCGCCGCCAAGGCGGGTGCCGCGATCGTGCATTGCCACGTCCGCGACCCCGAAACGGGCAAGGCGTCCCGCAAGCTCGAATATTACCGCGAAGTGACCGAGCGTATCCGCGAGGCCGAGGTGGACGTGGTGTTGAACCTCACCGCAGGCATGGGGGGCGACATCTATTTCGGGTCCACCGAGAACCCGATGGCGATCGACAAGGCCCGCACCGATATGGTCGGCGCGTCCGAGCGGATGGAGCATGTCAAACAGTGCCTGCCCGAGATCACCACCCTCGATTGCGGCACGATGAACTTTGCCGAGGCCGACTACGTGATGACCAACACGCCCGGCATGTTGCAGGCCATGGGCCGGATGATGACCGCGCTGAAGGTCAAGCCCGAGATCGAGGCCTTTGACACCGGCCATCTGTGGTATGCTAAGCAACTGGTCGAGGATGGGGTGCTGGAAAGCCCCGCCTTGGTGCAGCTTTGCATGGGCGTGCCGTGGGGTGCGCCGGATGATCTCAACACGTTTATGGCCATGGTCAATAACGTGCCCAAGGACTGGACCTTTTCGGCCTTTGGTCTTGGCCGCAATGAAATGGCCTATGTGGCGGCTGCGGTTCTGGCGGGCGGCAACGTGCGCGTGGGGCTCGAGGACAACCTCTGGCTGGGCAAGGGGCAGTTGGCCACCAACGCCCAACTGGTCGAGCGTGCGGTGACCATCATCGAAAACATGGGCGCCCGCGTGATCGGCCCCGCAGAAGTGCGCGCCAAACTCGGCCTGATCAAGCAAGCTCCGCCCGCGCTCTGATGATCCAAAAACGGGGCAGGGACGTATCAGTTGCACAAGGGACCGCCGCGCGTGGCGGTTCCCGTTTGCAAGGATTTGTCCATGTCCCGTTTTATCCCGCTCGCCCTCGTTGCCCTGATGGCGCTGCCCCTGTCGGCCAACGCGGAAACCTACCGCGACCGTTCCGTGCCGATGACGGTTGCGCCCAACTTCGACCTGAACCGCTATCTGGGGCTCTGGTACGAAATCGCGCGCTTTCCCTTCAGCTTCGAAAAAGGCTGCGCGGGGGTAACGGCGGAATATGCGCTGCGCGAGGATGGCAAGGTCAACGTGCTGAACACCTGCCACGAGGGCACGCCGGACGGTCCGGTCCGCGTTTCCGAGGGTTCGGCGACCGTCGAGGGCAACGCCCAGCTTTCAGTGGGCTTTGTGTCCTTCCTGCCCTTTATCGCGGGCGACTACTGGGTTCTGCACGTCGAGCCGGACTATTCGATGGCGGTTGTGGGCGCGCCCAAGGGCAGCACGGGCTGGATCCTGTCGCGCGACAAGACGCTGAGCGCCGCCAAATACGAACGCGCCCTGCAGGTCTTGCGCGACAATGGCTACGACGCGAGCCGGCTGGAAATCGTCGCGCACTGACGCCCGAGGGCGCGCGGTGAGCGCGCGCCTGATCACACTCTTTGCCGCAGCCCTGCTGGTCGCCTGCTCGGCCAGCGTGGCGCTGCGTGACCCATCCGTGCCCATCTCATCCAAGGCGGTTTTCGATACCGGCCGTTTCGCGGGGGACTGGCATCTGGTGGGCGTCTATCCCACCGCTTTCGAGGCGGGCTGCGGCGAGGTGCGGGTCAGTGTATCCGCTGACCGCCTGTCACGTGCCTGCCTGACCGGAGGCGTGGTTTTGCGCCAAGACAGCGCGACCCTGATCCCCCATGGCATCGCGCGCTATGACACGCGGCTTGAAGGCGCGGGTGCGGTGCAGCTTTGGGTCTTGTGGGTCGATGATGGCTATCGCACGGCGGTGATCGGCGACCCCGAGGGGCGCATCGGCTGGGTGTTGAACCGCGACGCCACGATCCCTTCGGACCGCTGGGCGGCGGCAAAAGAATTACTTGATTTCAACGGCTACGACCCCGCGCGGATCACGCGGTTGGGGCAATGATGGAGATATGAGATGACCAAAACGGCGGCAATCATCGGGGGTGGTGTGATCGGCGGCGGCTGGGCCGCGCGGTTCATGCTCATGGGTTGGAATGTGCGCGTGTTTGACCCCGACCCCGAGGCCGAACGCAAGATCGGCGAGGTTATCGCCAACGCCCGCCGCTCGCTCCCTGGTCTGTCGGATGTGGCGCTGCCTGATGAGGGCAAGCTGAGTTTCCATGAAACCATCGGCGAGACCGTCGAGGGCGCAAGCTGGATTCAGGAAAGCGTGCCCGAGCGTCTGGATATCAAGCACAAGGTATTCCAGTCCATTCAGCAGGCCTGCCCGACCGACGCGATCATCGGGTCCTCGACGAGCGGGTTCAAACCTTCGGAGTTGCAGGAAAACGCCCCGCGCCCCGGTCAGATCGTGGTGACGCACCCCTTTAACCCCGTCTACCTTCTGCCGCTGATCGAGCTGGTGCCCTCCGAGGCCAACCCCGCCAATGTGGTGGCCGCCGCCAAAGAGGTGCTGACGGCCATCGGCTGTTACCCGCTGCATGTGCGCAAGGAAATCGACGCCCATATCGCCGACCGTTTCCTCGAGGCTGTCTGGCGCGAGGCGCTGTGGCTCATCAAGGACGGCATCGCCACGACCGAGGAAATCGACAACGCCATCCGCTACGGCTTTGGCATGCGCTGGGCGCAGATGGGCCTCTTTGAGACCTATCGCATCGCCGGCGGCGAGGCGGGGATGCGCCATTTCATTGCCCAGTTCGGCCCCTGCCTCTCGTGGCCCTGGACCAAGCTGATGGATGTGCCGGAACTGACCGACGAATTGATCGAGGCGGTCGCGGGCCAGTCCGATGCCCAGTCGGGCGCCTATTCGATCCGCGAGTTGGAACGCATCCGCGACAACAACCTTGTCACCATCATGCGTGGTCTCAAGGCGCAGAACTGGGGCTCTGGCAAGCTTCTCAACGCGCAGGACAAACGCATCAGCCGCTTGCCCGAGGCGCTCGACGATGTGGCCGATCTGGGTCAGCCTGTCCTGACCGTTGACCGTGCCGTGCCCTTGGACTGGACCGATTATAACGGGCATATGAACGAGGCGCGGTATCTGCAGGCCTTTGGCGACGCGACTGACCGCTTCATGCTGATGGTCGGTTGCACGCCGGAATATATCGGCTCGGGTGGCAGCTTTTTCACCGCCGAGACGCATATCCGCCATATCGACGAGGTCCATGCGGGCAAGCGCATCCGCGTCGAGACGCAGGTCCTGCTTGGCGCGGGCAAAAAGATGCACCTTTTCCACCGCATGTTCGAAGGCGACCGCCTTTGCGCGACGGGGGAACATATGCTGATCCACGTGAGCCTTGAAACCCGCAAGGCCAGCGTGCCCGGTCCGGCGATCGTCGCGGCGCTTGAACGCGCGGCGGCGGCCCATGCGGGCCTGCCCCTGCCCGAGGGCGCGGGCGCTGCGGTCGGCAAGCGCTGATGGCGCGGGTCTTTGTGTCAGCGGGCGCGGGCGGTATCGGCCGCGCCATGGCCGAGGCCTTTGCCGCGCGCGGCGATCAGGTCTGGGTCACCGACGTCGACAAGGCCGCCTTGGCGGCGCTGCCCGCGACCGTCAGGGGCAGCCATGTCAGCGCCGATGACGAAGCGGGGATGGCGGCGGTTTTTGCCGAAATCGCCGCTGCTTGGGGCGGGTTGGATGTTGCGGTGGCCAATGCCGGCGTCAAGGGCCCGACCGCGCTGATCGAGGACGTAAGCCTTGCCGATTGGCAGGCCTGCACCGCCGTGACGCTCGATGGCGCATTTCTGGTGGCCAAGTATGCGGCCCCGATGCTCAAGGCCGCAGGTCGGGGGGCGATGATCTTCATTTCCTCGACCGCCGGCATCTATGGCTACCCCAACCGCAGCCCCTACGCGGCGGCGAAATGGGGCGTGATCGGGCTGATGAAGACCGCGGCGATGGAGCTTGGCCCCCATGGCATCCGCGCCAACGCCATTCTGCCCGGTTCGGTCGAGGGCCCTCGGATGGAGCGCGTGCTTGAGGCCGAAGCCGCCGCCAAGGGCATGACCCGCGATCAGGTCTATCATGGCTATGCCAAAGGCACCTCGATGCAAAGCTGGGTTACGGCCAAGGATATCGCCGATATGGCGCTTTTTCTGGCGTCGGATGCGGCGCGGTTTGTTTCGGGACAGGTCATCGCGGTCGATGGCCACACGGTCAATCCCGACCCTCAGGTCTGACGCGGGCGCGGTCAGAAATTGTAGGGAACCACCCGCAACGAGGTCAGCAGGTAATAGCCTAGCCCGATGGCGGCCATGGCGGGCAGGATGACGATTGCCCTGCGCGCGTTCAACAAAACGCCCACATTGGCACCTGCCAGCGCCCCCCAGACCAGTGTTACGGGTAGCGTGAACAGCGTCGTCACAAGCCCCTGATAGGGGCCACTGGCAAGGCTCTCGCCAAAGGTGACGATGATCGACATCAAGACGCCCGTCACCACGCTGCGCTCCAGCGTGACGGGCATGTACAACGCGATCCAGCGCAGATAGCCCACCCCGAGCGCAAAGCCCAACGCCTCGCCTGCTTGGCCCTTGAGGGCAAGCCCAAGGTCGGCGGCGCGCGTTTCGCTGGCGGAAAACGGATAGAAGACAGCGAAGATATAAACGCACGCCGACAGCAGGAACGCGGCAAGTCCGGCGAAGAAAAACGCCATGCCGGATCGCGGGATATAGAGGCGCTGTGTCATAGGCTTTCCTACCGGGCGCGGGACCAGACGTAGGTTAATGGGACATGGCAACGGTGCTGACCCGCGCATGTTCAAACGGACCATAACAGAAAACGGCGTTTGGCGATATGATGTGATGACCGCTGGGTGCCCTCTGGCGGGCAGGCGGGGCCTAGCGCGTGATCTCTACTGTCTGGCGCAGCGCTCCGCTGGTCCGGTCGTAGATCAAGATGCGATCATCCGAGGTCACAACGGCAAACCAGTCTGTGCCTTGGGTAAAGGCCACCGCTGTGACACCGTCGGGCAGGTTCACGCGGTCCGGCAATGGCAAAGGATCTGCGTTCAAGCGGATGACAAGCGTCACAATAAGGACTAGGAACCCCGCGATCAGCACGGTGCTGAGCGCGGTGACAAGCCGTTTGATATAGACGATCTGCGGCTGGATGGCGCTTTCCGGCGAAGAGGGTTCCAATGGGTTCATCCCTAATCCGTTTCACTATCGGGGCCGAACCGCCCGCACGTCTTGATAAGGCGCTTTCCCGCGATGTGCCAGAACAAGCCGACCTCAGCCGTTCGCGCATCGGGCGGCTCTTGGCAGATGGCGCGATCTTGATTGATGGCGTGGTGGTCACGGACGCCAAAACCAAGGTGGCCGAAGGTGCCGAGGTCGAGATCACCGTCCCCGAGGCGGTCGAAAGCCATATGCAGGCCGAGGATATCCCGCTGGAGATCCTTTATGAGGACGACGATCTGATCGTGGTGAACAAACCTGCGGGCATGGTGGTGCATCCCGCACCGGGCAGCCATGAGGGCACGTTGGTCAACGCCTTGATGCACCATTGCGGCGATACGCTGTCTGGGGTCGGTGGCGAAAAACGCCCCGGCATCGTGCATCGCATCGACAAGGAAACCTCAGGCGTGCTGGTCGTGGCCAAAAGCGACCGCGCCCATCACGGGCTGGCCGAACAATTCGCCAATCACACGGTCGAACGTCACTACCGCGCCATTTGTTATGGCGTTCCAGACCGTGCTGACCCGCGCGTGCATGGCGTGCGCGGCGTCAATTTCGAGCCGGGCAATATTCTGAAAATCCAGACCGGCCTCGACCGTCACCGCACCGACCGTCAGCGTCAGGCGGTGGTTTTTGGCGGCGGGCGTCACGCGGTAACGCGTGTGCGGATCGTGGCGCCACTGGGCAATCCGCCCGTGGCGGCCTTGGTCGATTGCTGGCTGGAAACGGGCCGCACCCACCAGATTCGCGTTCACATGACCCATTGTGGCCATGCCCTGATCGGTGACCCGACCTATGGCGGCAAACGCAAGCTCGCGGAAAAGGCGGTCGGCACGGCGGGGCAGGCGGCGGCACTGGCCTTTCCCCGACAGGCGTTACATGCCGCGACACTGGGGTTCTTGCATCCCGTGACCGGCGAAGCGATGAGCTTTGAGGCGCCCTTGCCCGATGATATGGCGGGGCTTCTCTTGGCGCTCGGCGGTGATCCGGCGGCGGTCTAGGCGCGTAACAAAGCATCAGAGCTTTGTGATAGGGGCCGATTTTGCTCGACGCGACGGAACGTGGTTCATTAAACGTTCATATCTTTGTGGGAAGGGCCTTGAATTGGGCCGGAGTCGCTCCCTATCTATGTTAACAAGTTTCACATGGGGGATGTCAGATATATGAGCAGCTATGCCAATCTTCCGGCCCCCAGTCCCGAACAGGGGCTGAACCGGTACCTTCAGGAAATCCGCAAATTCCCGATGCTGGAGCCTGAAGAAGAATACATGCTGGCCAAAAGCTGGGTGGATCACGAGGACAGCCGTGCAGCGCATAGGCTGGTGACGTCGCACCTGCGGCTCGCCGCCAAGATCGCCATGGGCTATCGCGGCTATGGTCTGCCGCAGGCCGAGGTCATTTCCGAAGCCAACGTGGGCCTGATGCAGGCGGTCAAGCGCTTTGACCCCGAAAAGGGCTTTCGTCTGGCGACCTATGCCATGTGGTGGATCCGTGCCTCGATTCAGGAATATATCCTGCGCTCGTGGTCCTTGGTGAAACTGGGCACGACCAGCGCGCAGAAAAAGCTGTTCTTCAACCTGCGCAAGGCCAAGGCCCGTATCGGCGCGCTGGAAGAAGGCGATATGCGCCCCGAGAATGTGACGCGCATCGCCCATGACCTCGGCGTGACCGAGGACGAGGTGATCTCGATGAACCGTCGCCTTTCGGGTGGCGACGCCTCGCTCAATGCCATGGTCGGTTCCGACAGCGACAGCGCCACCCAGTGGCAGGACTGGCTCGAGGACGAAGACGCCGATCAGGCCACCGCTTATGAAGAGCGTGACGAGTTGGAGACCCGTCGCGCGCTCTTGGCGCAGGCCATGGACGTGCTGAACGAACGCGAACGCGACATTCTGGTGCAGCGTCGGCTGCAAGAGGAAACGATCACGCTCGAGGATCTGTCCTCGCGCTATGACGTCAGCCGCGAACGTATCCGCCAGATCGAAGTGCGCGCTTTCGAAAAGCTGCAAAAACGGATGCAGGAACTGGCCGCCGAACGCGGGATCCTCGAAACCGCCTGATCGGACAGTCAAAGCGTCAACGCGCGCGCCCCGCGACCTTTCGCGGGGCGTTGCGTTATCGGTAACAGCCGCTAGGCTCTGCCCCGACAAAAGGGGAAAGCCGATGCAAGAACCGATCCGTTGGGGCATCCTTGGTGCCGCCAATTTCGCCCGCAAACATATGGCGCCCGCCATCCATCTGGCGGCGGGGGCCGAATTGGCCGCGCTGGCGACCTCCAGCCCCGCCAAAGCCGCCGCGTTTCAGGACCTTGCCCCGCGCTTGCGCGTCCATGACAGCTATGAGGCGCTGCTTGCCGACCCTGCGATCGAGGCGGTCTATATCCCGTTGCCCAACCACCTCCATGTCGAATGGACATTGCGCGCGCTTGATGCGGGCAAACATGTCTTGGTGGAAAAACCGCTGGCCATGCAGGCCGCGCAATTCGATGCGGTCATCGCCAAACGCGATGCCACCGGCCTTGTCGCCGCCGAGGCCTATATGATCGTCCACCATCCCCAGTTCCAGCGGGCCCGCGAACTGGTGCAGGGCGGCGCCATCGGGCGGCTTGGCTATGTGGACACGGCTTTCAGCTTTGATCTGCCGCGCAACGACAATATCCGCAACCGCCCCGAAACCGGTGGCGGGGCGCTGGGCGATATCGGCGTCTATATCCTTGGCGCCGCCCGTTTTGTCACCGGCGCCGAACCGCAGGCCATCACCCATGCCGAGATCGACTGGGAGGGCGGGGTAGATGTCACCGCGCGCATCACTGCGCGGTTTCCCGCATTTTCCTATCAGGCGATGATTTCGATGCGGCTCGCGCAACGCCAGCAGATCACGTTTCATGGCGACAAGGGCGTCCTGCGTCTGACCTGTCCTTTCAACGCAGGCGTATATGATCAGGCCGAGCTTTGGCTCGACCGTCCTGATCACCCCCGCCAGATCGAGCGCTGGCCCGGGGTCAACCAATACGTGCTGCAGGTCGAGGCCTTTGGCCGTTCGGTGCGGACAGGCACCCCCTATGCCTGCCCATTGGAATTCTCGCGCGGGACCCAAGCCGCCATTGATGCGGTCATCGCCAAAGCGGGCGGTCGTCCGACTTGAATGCGTCCACCACACCCCCCACATTTTCGTGAGGGAAACTGATTTTGCAGGAGTAAGTCATGCCAATGCCTGACCCCAACGGAACCGAGCCCGTCTCGATCGAGCCGGAAAAGAGCGACAACCCGCTTTTGATGCGGATTCTTTACATGATCATGATCGCGATCATGATCAGCCTCGCGCAAAGCGTGCTGTCCATCGTCGCGCTGTTCCAGATCGTGATCCTGATCACCAACCGCAATCGCCCCAATCCACGCCTCGCGGCTTTCGGGGTAGGTCTGGGCAACTGGATCGCCAAGGCCGCGCGTTATCAATCCGCCGCCAGCGACACCAAACCCTGGCCCTGGACTGAACTGGACTAAGCCATGGCGGGCGGCTGGGCGCAGGACGGCGCGGTGAATGAACAGATCGAGGCCTCGATCTCGGATGAACTTGCCCGCATGAAGGCACAGCGCCGCCCGACAGGCGAAAGCCTCACGCATTGCGCGGAATGTGAAGAACCGATCCCTCAGGCCCGCCGTCAGGCCGTGCCGGGGGTCAAGTTGTGCATCGATTGCCAAACGGGCCGTGACGCCCGCCCTGCGGCCCGCGGCGGCATCAACCGTCGCGGATCAAAGGACAGCCAACTCAAATAACGGCTTCTTTGGTCTGAAAACTCCGGGGAGCGCGAGGGGCAGCGCCCCTCGCATCTAGCGGCAACAAAGCTGGTCCCAGCCCTAGCCTTCCATCGCTTCCAATTCGTCGATCATGCCTTCGATCATCGCCAGACCCTTCGACCAGAAGGCCGGATCGCTGGCATCCAGCCCGAAAGGCGCCAAAAGCGCCTTGTGGTGCTTGGACCCGCCCGCCTTGAGCATGTCGAAATACTTTTCCTGGAAATCGGCGTCGCCCTCTTCGTAAACCGCATAAAGCGCGTTCACCAGCCCGTCGCCAAAGGCGTAGGCATAGACGTAAAACGGCGAGTGGACGAAGTGGGGGATATAGGCCCAGAAGGTCTCATAGCCTTCGGCAAACGCAAATGCCGGCCCAAGGCTCTGGGCCTGCACTGACATCCAGAGCGCATTGATATCGTCCGGCGTCAATTCGCCGCCACGCCGCGCGGCGTGCAATTTGCACTCGAAATCATAAAAGGCGATCTGGCGCACGACCGTGTTGATCATGTCTTCGACCTTGCCCGCCAGCATCACCTTGCGCTCGTTGACATCCTTGGCCGCCGCCAGAAGCTTGCGGAAGGTCAGCATCTCGCCAAAGACCGAGGCCGTCTCGGCCAGTGTCAGTGGCGTCGACGACAAAAGCTCGCCTTGGCCTGCCGCCAGCACCTGATGCACGCCATGGCCCAACTCATGGGCCAGCGTCATCACATCGCGCGGTTTGCCCTGATAGTTCAGCATCACATAGGGGTGGACCGTCGTGACCGTGGGATGGGCAAAGGCGCCTGGCGCCTTGCCGGGTTTCACTGCGGCATCGATCCAGCCCTTGGTGAAAAAGGGCTTGGCAAGGTCGGCCATACGCGGATCAAAGGCGGAATAGGCCTCCATCACAGTGCGTTCGGCCTCGTCCCAATCAACGATGCGTTCGCTTTCCATGGGCAAAGGCGCGTTGCGGTCCCAGACCTGCAAGGTGTCCAGCCCCAACCATTTGGCCTTGAGCGCGTAATAGCGGTGCGACAGGCGCGGATAGGCCGCCACAACGGCGTCGCGCAGTGCCTCGACCACCTCGGGCTCGACATGGTTGGCCAGATGGCGCGCGGTCTGCGCCGAGGGAAAGCCGCGCCAGCGGTCCTCGATTTCCTTTTCCTTGGCCAGCGTGTTGTGGATGCGGGCAAAGGTTCGGACGTTTTCGCCAAAGACCCGCGCCAGTTCGTGCATCGCCGCTTCGCGCTTGGCGCGATCCTGTCCGGTCAAAAGGTTCAACGTGCCTTCGACGTTCAGTTCTTCGCCGTCCACGTTGAACATCAGCCCCGCGATGGTCTCATCGAACAGCTTGTTCCACGCCGAGGCGCCGACGCTGGATTGGTCATGCAGAAACTTTTCCAACTCGTCCGACAGCTGATAGGGCTTCATCGCCCGCATCCGGTCAAAAACCGGCTTATAGCGCGCCAGATCGGCATTCGCCGCCAGTTGCGCGGCCAGGCGGTCATCGTCCAGCCGGTTGAATTCGAGGCTCCAGAACACCAAGGGCGTGGTGAAAGTGGTGATCCGGTCCTGACAGTCCGAATAGAACTTGGCGCGGTCGCTATCCATGGTCATCTGGTAGTAGCGCAGGCCGGCAAAGGACATGATGCGGCCCGCGATGATGTCGATCGCCTCGTAACGCTGCACCGCCGTCAGCATGGCCTCGGGCGAGAGCGACGCCAGCTTGCCTTCGTAATCGGCGGCGAAATGGGCGGCCTCGTGTTCCAGCCAGTCCATGTCACGGGCGAGTTCGGGCGCGTCCTCGTCAGCGTAAAGATCGCTAAGGTCCCATTCCGGCAGGTTGCCAAGCGATTTGCCCCCGCTGGAGCGCTGGTCGAAAACGGGACGGGACATGGGACTTCCTTGTGATGGGCGTTGACTGCGCTCTAGATAGAGCGCCGCGCGCGATCATGAAAGGGCAGCTCAGGAATTGGCGTCGAAATGCGCGGTGGTGCGGTCAAAGAAATGGTCGCGGATCTCGACAGATTCCATCATCGGCTCATGGCGCGCATGGGACAGGACCTCGATCTCGCCCTTGGGCCAGTTGCGCATGCGGTCGTGGATGCGGAAGGGATCGACCACCGCCTCGCGGTTGCCGACAAAGGTCAGCGTGGGCAGGTCCGGCGCTGGTTTCGCCGCCAGCGTCTCCATTTCGTGCAGCGCCTCCTGCACCCAGCGAAACGAAGGGCCGCCCAAGGCCAGATCGGGATGCTTGTCGACCTGACGGCACATATATTCCCACATATCGTGGTCCGAGGTCAGCACATTGGCCTGATAGCCGTTGTGCAGCACATAGGTCTCGGGCCTCTGGCCGGGCGGGTAGCGGTTAGGCCAAGGCAAACGGCGGCCAAGCCGTCGCATGCTCCACAGCACCGGACGCAGCGGCAGCGCAAACAAAAGCCCCCACATGGGGGCCGAAAACACCGCCGATTTCACCGGCAGGTCCTGCATCACCGACCGCAGACCGATGCATCCGCCCATCGAATGCGCAAGCAGGTGATAAGGCTCGGGCAGTCCTTGCGCGCGCGCATAGGCCACAAGCGCCGCGACATCGCGCTGATACTCGACGAAATCGGGGACATGGCCCATGGCCGCATCTTCGTGCAGGCGGTCGGCAAGCCCCTGACCGCGCCAGTCGATGGTCGCCATGGCATAGCCGCGCGCCCTTAGATCAGCAGCGGCGCGCCCGTATTTTTCCACATATTCGGTGCGGCCCGGAAACAGCAGCACCGTGCCTTTGGCCCCGCCATGCGCCCAGTTGGCAGCACGCAGCTTCAGCCCATCGCGCGCCGTCACCCAATGGGCAACACCCCCCTCGGGGGCGTCGGCCACATCGACATAGAGCGGCGCGCGATCTGCCATTGTCTAGCCCAGCACGCTGGCCAGCCGCATGGCCAGCGACATATCGCCATCAAGGCTCAGCTTGCCGGTCATGAAGGCGGTGGTGGGGTTTTGCTCGCCGGCAAAGATCGCCTCAAAGGTTTCGGCGCTGGCGGTCAGTGTCACGTCGGTGTCGTCGTCGCCCGCGCGCACGCCCGCGCCGTCGATCACGACCGAGCCTTCGCCCTTGACCACGAACTTGGCCGAGCCGTCAAAGGCACGGCCTTCGAGGCGCTTGGTCAGGGCCGCAATGGCCTCGTCGATGATGGCGCTCATGTGGGTTTCCTTTCGGTTCTGGTAATCATCCTTATCTGCAACATATAGACAGGTGCGCGCGGGCTTCAAACCTGTCGTGGGGGAAGCCTCGAAATAGATTTGGCGCGCAGTGCAGGCAGGCGCGGCGGGAAGGACTGACAGATGAGGACGCCGCCCGTCACAGCGGTTCTGGGGCCTACCAATACAGGCAAGACCCATTACGCGATCGAGCGGATGCTGGCGCATCGCACGGGCGTGATCGGCCTGCCGTTACGGCTTTTGGCGCGCGAGGTCTATGACCGGATCGTCGCGATCCGCGGGCCATCGGTGGTGGCCCTGATCACGGGCGAAGAACGGATCGTTCCGGACCGCGTGCAGTATTGGGTCTGCACCACCGAGGCGATGCCCGAGGGCATGGCTACCGACTTTCTGGCGGTCGACGAGATCCAGCTTTGCGCCGATCCCGAGCGCGGGCATGTCTTTACCGACCGCCTGCTGCGGTCGCGCGGGTTGCACGAGACGCTGTTTCTGGGGTCCGAAACGATGCGCTCGGCCATCGCTGCACTGGTGCCAGGCGCGCAGTTCATGCACCGCGAGCGGTTTTCGGTCCTGAGCTATACTGGCGGCAAGAAACTGACCCGCATTCCTGCGCGGTCGGCGATTGTCTGTTTTTCTTCTGACGAAGTTTACGCCATTGCCGAGTTGATCCGCCGGACCAAAGGCGGCGCTGCGGTGGTCATGGGCGCGCTCAGCCCGCGCACGCGCAACGCGCAGGTCGAACTGTATCAGAACGGCGATGTCGAATATCTGGTGGCCACGGATGCCATCGGTATGGGCCTGAACCTCGATATCGACCACGTGGCCTTTGCCGCGCTGGAAAAGTTCGACGGGCGCAATGTGCGGCGGTTGCAATCGGACGAACTGGCGCAGATCGCGGGGCGGGCAGGGCGGCATATGAATGCCGGCACCTTTGGCGTGACCGCCGAGGCGGGCGCGATCGACCCCGAAGACGTCGCGGCAATCGAGAACCATCAGTTCCGCCCCGTGACACGCCTGCAATGGCGCAACGCAAGGCTGGAATTCGGCACGTTGCCCCGTCTGATCCAGAGCCTCGAGAAAAAGACCGACGACCGCTGGCTGGGTCGGGTGCGCGAGGCCGATGACCTCATGGCGCTGAAAACCCTCGCCGCCGATGCCGAGGTTTACGCCCGCGCCAGCAGCGCACCGGCGGTGCGGCTGTTGTGGGATGTCTGCCGCATTCCCGATTTTCGCGGCATCAGCCATGGCGAACATGCGGGGCTTCTGCGCGAGATTTACAACTTTCTTCACCAGCACGGACATATCCCGCAAGACTGGTTTGCCCAGCAGGTTGCACGCACCGATCGCCCCGAAGGCGACATCGACACCTTGTCGCGCCGCTTGGCCTTTATCCGCACTTGGACCTACGTTGCACAGCGTCGCGGATGGCTTAGGGAAGAATCACATTGGCGCGAGGCAACCCGCGCGGTAGAAGATCGCCTGTCAGACGCTTTGCACGGCGCGCTGACGCAAAGATTTGTGGACCGGCGGACCAGCGTTTTGCTCCGGCGGCTCAAGATGAAGGAGGGCCTTGTGGCCGACGTGAACGACAAGGGTGAAGTAACCGTAGACGGCGAATTCGTCGGCCGGTTGCAGGGTTTCCGCTTTATCATCGACAAGGCGGCCACGCCCGATGAGGCACGCACCATCAGGCAGGCTGCCTATGAGGCGCTGAAACCGCATTTCAATCTGCGCGCGGATCGTATCCGCAACGCGCTCGACCCCGAGTTCGACCTGACCGAACAGGGCGGGCTGATGTGGGGCGATGCTTCGGTGGGCAAGCTTGTCGCCGGCGCCGATCCGCTGAAGCCGCAGGTCGAGGTCTTTGTCGACGAAGAGGCAGGCGCCGACGTTCTGGCCAAGGTCCAGTGGCGGTTGCAATATTACGTCGAGCGCAAGATCGCGACCGCCTTCGAGCCGCTTTTGCTGCTGCGCGATGACGCGGCGCTGACCGGCATGGCCAAGGGCTTTGCCTATCGTTTGGTCGAAACCTTTGGGGTGATGAACCGCGCCGCTGTGGCCGAAGAGGTCAAGGCGCTCGATCAGGAGGCCCGCGGTCAGTTGCGCAAGCATCGTGTCCGCTTTGGCCAGTTCTCGGTCTATCTGCCCTTGCTCTTGAAACCCGCACCGACGCGTCTGCGTCTGCTGCTGTGGTCGCTCAAGCAAAACCTCGACGAGTTCCCGACGCCGCCACCGCCCGGTCTGGTGACCGTGCCGGCCCCCGAAGGGGCCAGCGCCGAGGCCGTGACCATGATGGGCTTCCGCGCTGCGGGCGACCGTGCGATCCGTCTGGATATGCTGGAAAGCCTTGCCGATATGTTGCGTGGCAAAGATAGCAAGGCGGGCTTCGAGGCCAGCGCCGACATGCTGTCGATTACCGGCATGACGCTGGAACAGTTTGCGGCCCTCATGGAGGGTCTGGGTTACCGCGCCGAAAAGGCCGAACGCGTCAAGGCGCGCCCCGAAGAGGCCGCGGCGGCACAGGGCGATATGCAGGGCGATATGCCCGAACCCGGTCCGCTGGAAATCCCCATGCAGCCCGACGAGACCCAGCCGCCGGAACTGCCCGAGGACCAGCCCGAGGACGAGCCAGAGGCTGAACCGGACATGCCCGAAACGCCGGATGCCCCCGAGGCCAAGGCCGACGCTGCGCCGGCCGAGGGCGAAACCGAGGTCTTTTATACGTTTACGTGGGCGCCGCGCCGCCGCCATGAACCGCGCCACGAAGCCCGTGGCGAGAAATCCGAGCGCGGTGGTCAACGCCGCGGCGGCAAGGGTCGTGGACAGGCGCGTGAAGGGCAGGGCGACGCCCAGCCCCGCGAAGCCCGCGGTGAAGGCGGCAAGGGCCGTGGCAAGGGTGACCAGCGCGGCAAGGGCAAAGCCCGCGATGACCGCCAGCCCAAGCGCGATCAGGCCGAAGCCCGTCCCCAGCGTGAAAAGCGTATCGACCCTGACAATCCCTTTGCGATGGCTCTGTCGCGTTTCAAGGTCAAGTGACAGCAGCCCCGCCGCCCCGCATCACGATCCGTCTCGACAAGTGGCTCTGGCAGGCGCGCTTTTTCAAAAGCCGCACGCTGGCCACCGAGGCGGTCACCAAGGGGCGGTTGCGCATCAACGGCACGCCCTGCGCCAAACCGGGGCGCGGGGTCGGCTATGGTGACGTGCTGACCTTTGCCCAAGGTGATCGCGTGCGCGTCGTGCGCGTGCTGGATTGCGGCGTCAGGCGCGGCCCCGCCGAAGAGGCGCGGCGGCTTTATGACGATTTGGCCCCTCCTGCGGCAGATGTGCCGCCGGCAGACTGACCATAACGGCTTGAATGCGTCGCGCGCTTGGCCTAGCTAGGCGCACAAAGCCTGCGGACATAGCCCATGACCTATATCGTCACCGACAACTGCATCGCCTGCAAATACACCGACTGCGTCGAAGTCTGTCCGGTGGACTGCTTCTATGAGGGCGAGAACTTTCTGGTCATTCATCCCGATGAATGCATCGACTGCGGCGTTTGCGAGCCCGAGTGCCCCGCCGACGCCATTCGGCCCGATACCGAGCCGGACATGGAGAAATGGGTCGAGTTCAACCGTAAATACGCAGAAATGTGGCCGGTGATCGTGACCCGCAAAGAGCCGCTGCCGGGGGCCGAAGAGATGGACGGCAAGCCCGACAAGATGCCGCTCTTTTCCGAAAAGGCCGGCACGGGCGGCTGACACCGCTGGTTTTTAGCGGCCAAGCGTCTATCGTCGCCTTCAACTGAAAGGGGGCGTTGGATGGCCGGTTCTACCGACAAAAGACAGATCTGGATCGCGCTGGGCCTGTGCCTTGGCCTTGCCTGCGCGTTGGCTTGGGGGATGCTGCCGCTGTTGGATTGGGCGGTTGGCGACGCCGGCATTGGCGCGGACGACCTGATGTCGCGGGTCGAGAACGGCGCTTGGGACACGTTGCCCGAGGGTCTGAGGCTTTCGCCGTTTGCGCTTTATCTGCTTACGCGTATTCAGGATTTTGCCTTCACGATTGCCGCCTTTGTCAGCGCGGCGCTGATCTTTGGTCGCCGCGGGACCAAGGATTTGATCAGCGGTCTTGCCCCTGCGCGGATCGCGTGGCGTTGGATGGCGGTGGCGCTTGGCCTGCCAGTCTTGGCCTATGGTCTGGCCATCACCCTTGCCGCGGCTGGCGAGCCTGCGCGGCTGGCGGGCGCGGATTTTTCGGCTGCGGCGCTGGGCGAGATGCTTTTCGGCCCTGCAACGGGGCTGATGGTCTACCTGTTCTTGCGGGCGGGCCTTGGCGAAGAACCGGGCATCAGGGGGTTTGTGCTGCCCTTGTTGTTGCGGCTGACAAACCCGCTGCGCGCGGCTTTGGCAATCGGCGTGATCTGGGCTTTCTGGCACGGCCCTTTGCTTTTGGGGCGCCAACCGCTCGAGATCGGCTTTTTCGTGGTGTTGAACTTGGCGCTCAGTTTGCTGTTTGCTTGGCTTTATCTGCGGGCAGAGGGCTCGATCTGGCCAGTGGCGCTGCTGCATGCGGGGATAAATGCCGGTGATCGCATGGCCGAGCGGCTCTGGCCGGGACTGCAGGATACGGATTGGCAATTGCCCGCCTACCTGCTGTTGATCCTTCTGGGTGCGGGGCTTGGCGTTGTATTGGCGCGACCCGCCATGAAGGCCAGAGCAAGGGCTTTGGTTCAGGAATGACGGCGATTCGCCGAATCGGTGCCTGGCGCGCGATTCGGGGCTTAAATGGGGTCATGGACCCTTAAGAATAAGGGTGATGGCACAAACCGGCCCCGCCGGCCCGCCCGCTTTCATGAAGGCGGATTTTGTGGTATAGTGCCCTCAATGCTGCCAGAGAATTGATCTCAGATTCCAGTTAACCAGACCCCGACGGTGATAGCCTAGCATCGCCGCCGGTGCTTTTGTGGGTCGGCCAGACCGCCCTGAAAGGAAAGACATGACCAAGAAGAAATCCGACTTTAGCCCCAATGAATTCGTGGTTTACCCCGCTCATGGCGTGGGCAAGATCGTCTCGATCGAGAAAAGCGTTGTGGCCGGATTCGAACTGGAGCTGTTTGTCATTTCGTTCGAGAAGGACAAGATGACCCTGCGCGTGCCGACCCATAAGGCGACCGAAGTGGGCATGCGCTCGCTTTCGACGCCCGATGTCGTGGCCCATGCGATGAAGACGCTCAAGGGCAAGGCCAAGGTCAAAAAAGCCATGTGGTCGCGTCGCGCGCAGGAATACGAACAAAAGATCAACTCGGGCGATCTGATCGCCATTGCCGAGGTGGTTCGTGACCTGCACCGCGCCGATGACCAGCGCGAACAGAGCTACTCCGAGCGTCAGCTTTACGAAGCCGCGCTGGAGCGTCTGACCCGCGAGATCGCGGCTGTCGGGGGCCGTGACGAAAGCGCCGCCGCGCGTGAGATCGGTGAGTTGCTGGTTGGCCGCGCCGCCTGATCGGGGGCCGAGGTTCAAAACAGAAAAGGCCGCGCCCCTGCGCGGCCTTTTTATTTGGGTATTTGCAGTCAGAAGAAGACTAGAGCGCGCGCCAGCCGATGTCGCGGCGGCAAAAGCCCTCGGGCCAGTCGATGGAGTCAACCATGGCATAGGCACGATCACGCGCCTCTTGCAGCGTGGCGCCGCGCGCGGTGACGTTCAGCACCCGTCCGCCATTGGCCAGGATCATCCCGTCTTTTTCACGGGTGCCGGCGTGAAAGGTGATGTTGCGCGAATTTTCGGGCAGATCGTCGAGACCGCGGATCTTGGTGCCCTTTTCATAGGCACCGGGATAGCCCGCGGCGGCCATAACCACGGTGATCGCATGATCATCGGCCCAGCTGACCCGCATCTCGTCCAGACGCCCTTCGGCGCAGGCCTGCATCAGGTCCAAAGCCTGCGCGCCAAGCCGGAGCATCAGCACCTGACACTCGGGGTCACCGAAGCGGGCATTGTATTCGACCAGTCGCGGCGCACCGTCCTTGATCATCAAACCGGCGTAGAGAACGCCCTGATAGGGCGTGCCACGCCGCGCCATGGCGGCCATGGTGGGCCGGATGATCTGGGCCAAGGCACGTTCGGCAATGTCGGGCGTCAGCACGGGGGCGGGTGAATAGGCGCCCATGCCACCGGTATTGGGACCGGTATCGCCGTCGCCCACGCGTTTGTGGTCCTGCGCGGTGCCGATGGGCAACACGGTCTCGCCATCGACCAGAACGAAAAAGCTCGCTTCTTCGCCCTCCATGAAGTCTTCGATCACCACCTCGGCGCCAGCGTCGCCGAATTCGCCGCTGAACATGTCATCGACGGCGGCCAGCGCCTCGGGCAGTGTCATGGCGACGATCACGCCCTTGCCCGCGGCCAGCCCGTCGGCCTTGACCACGATAGGCGCGCCCTGCGCGGTGACATAGGCGCGTGCGGCCGTGGCATCGGTAAAACGGGCATAGGCGGCGGTCGGTGCCTTGGCCGCGTCGCAGATTTCTTTGGTGAAGGCTTTGGATGCCTCGAGCCGCGCAGCCTCGGCCGAGGGGCCAAAGACCGAGAGGCCAGCGGCACGACAGCGGTCGGCCACGCCCGCAGCCAGTGGGGCCTCGGGGCCGACAATGATGAAATCGACCGCGTTATCGACGGCGAATTGCACCACCGCGTCCCCATCAAGAATATCGAGGTCGGCGCATTCGGCGTGGGCGGCGATACCCGCATTGCCGGGCGCCACGATCAGGCGGTCACATTTGGGGTTCTGCTTGACGGCCCATGCCAGCGCATGTTCACGCCCGCCGCTGCCGAGGATGAGGATATTCATCTGCGCTCCCGCTTGGCCTGAGGATGCGGGCGTTCTAGGGTGGCAGGAACGGCAAGACAAGGCATTCCCATGGACCTTCTGGAAGATACGGGCACCGGCGGTAATGCGCCCGAGTTTTCGGTCAGCGAAATTTCGGGTGCGGTCAAAGGCACGATCGAGCGTTCCTTTGGCTTTATCCGCGTGCGAGGCGAGATCGGGCGCGTATCACGGCCTTCGTCGGGACATATCTATTTCGACCTCAAGGATGACCGCGCGGTGCTGGCTGCGGTCAGTTGGAAAGGGCAGGCCACAAAGCTGCAGGTGCGCCCCGAAGAGGGGATGGAGGTCATTGCAACCGGCAAGCTGACGACCTTTCCGGGCCAGTCGAAATACCAGATGATCGTCGAAGACATTGCCCCCGCTGGCGCCGGCGCGCTGATGGCCATGCTGGAAAAGCGCAAGGCGGCGCTGGCGGCCGAAGGGCTGTTCGATTCGGCGCGCAAGCGGCCCTTGCCCTATCTGCCGGGGGTTATCGGTGTGGTGACCTCGCCCTCGGGTGCGGTGATCCGCGATATCCTGCATCGGCTGCGCGACCGTTTCCCGCGACAGGTGCTGGTCTGGCCCGTGGCGGTGCAGGGCGAAGCCTGCGCCAGCCAAGTGGCCAATGCCATTCGCGGGTTCAACGCGCTTGAACCCGGCGGGGCGATCCCGCGGCCTGATCTGATTATCGTGGCGCGCGGCGGCGGTTCGATCGAGGATCTGTGGGGGTTCAACGAAGAGATCGTGGTGCGGGCTGCGGCCGGATCGCGGATACCGCTGATTTCGGCGGTGGGTCATGAAACCGACACCACCCTGATCGACTATGCCGCCGACCGTCGCGCGCCGACGCCCACGGCCGCGGCCGAACTGGCCGTGCCGGTAAGGTTGGAGCTTATCGCGCAGATTCAGAACTTTGGCGCGCGTCTTTCACGTGCGGGAACCGCTGCGGTGACCCTGCGTGGCCAGCGTTTGCGCGATCTGGCGCGGGCCTTGCCCTCGGCCGACAGCCTGCTGTCCGGTCCGGCGCAGCGGCTGGATAGCGCTTGGTTGCGGCTTGGTTCCGCGTTGAAGGGGCGCACCGGCGATGCGCGTGTGCGACTGGCGCAAGCGGGCGGTGCCATGCAGCCGCGGGTTCTGCGGCAGGGGCTGGAGGAACGCGCGCGGCGGGTCGGTCTGGCGGGCGAGGCCATGGCGCGCGGCGAGGCGCGGCTATTGCGCGACCGTGGGCGCGATCTGCGCGAGGCGACCGCGCGGTTGGCGCCGCGCCGATTGGTCGAGCGGCTTGACCGCCCGCGCGATCATCTGGCGGCGCTCGATGCGCGGCTGCGCGCGGTTGCCAAGGCGGGTGTCACGGCCGAGGCGCGGCGCGTGGCGGCCGTGGGCCGGATGCTGGAGGGGCTGGGATATGAGCGCACGTTACAGCGCGGCTATGCCGTGGTGCGGGCGGGCGACGCGGTGGTGACCACCGTCGCCGCAGCCGAAAAGGCCGCGATGCTGGAGATTCAATTTGCCGATGGGCGCATGAATGTCGGTGGTAAAGCCATTAAAAAAGCAGGGAAATCAGACGAACCGGAACAGGGAAACCTGTTCTAGCGTGTCGGCAATAACGG
>JAHEBS010000022.1 GCA_024642145.1 Marivivens sp. | reverse complement strand
AATTGCTGTTCGGCTTCAAGCAGTTCCACACGGGTATTAATGCCGCGGGTTTCCGATTCCGCGCAGCGCACCACGCCTGCGGACAGGCCCTCGGCGCGGGCAAGGCCCACTACATCGGTCAAATAATATTCGCCAGCGGCGTTGGCATTGCCAAGTTGCCCGACCAGCCGTGTCAGCACGGCGGCATCTGCCACCATGACGCCGGAATTGCACAGCGTGATATCGCGCTCGGCCTCGGTCGCGTCCTTGTATTCCACGATCCGGTCCAGCGCCTCGCCCTCGGCCACCAAGCGGCCATAGCGTGCAGGGTCGTCGGCCTCAAAGCCCAGCACCACGACCGCATGGCGTTCGCGCGCCTCGATCATGGCCTCGAGCGTTTCTGTGGTGACAAAGGGGGTGTCTCCGTAAAGCACCACGATATCGCCCGCAAAGCCATCCAGCGCGGGCAGCGCCTGCGCGACCGCATGGCCGGTGCCCAGTTGCTCGGTCTGCGTGACGGTCAGCGCCTCGGGGTCCCACGCGGTCACAGCCTTGGCCACAGACGCGGCTTCGTGGCCGACCACGACAACCATGCGTTCAGGCCCCAGCCCGCCCGCCGCCTTCATGGCGTGGACGACCAGCGGTGCGCCCGCAAGTTTATGCAAGACCTTGGGCAGGTCCGAATTCATGCGGGTTCCCTGACCTGCGGCCAGAATGACGGTTGCGATGCTCATATGCCTCACCATTAATCTTGCGGCCTTCTTACCGGCGGCGCGTGGAAGCGCAAGCCGAGGGGGCTTCACAACAGTTTGCAACAGGTTACACCGGAACGGGCAGGGAGGATATATGCGCACTGTTATCTTTGATCTCGACGGCACGCTGGCCGACACCAGCCGTGATCTGGTCAACGCGGCCAACCATTGCTTTCGCGCATTGGGGCTGGGCGATGTGCTGGACCCTGTTGCCGACGCCGCCACGGCGATGCGTGGCGGGCGGGCCATGCTGACCTTGGGTTTCGACCGCACGGGCAGCCATGGCCCCGACGAGATCAACCGCCAATATCCCCTGCTGCTCGAGGCCTATAGCCGCGACCTCAGCCGGCATTCCTTTCTTTTCGATGGCGCAACCGAGGCGGTGGCCGACCTGACCGCGCGTGGCTATGCCACGGGGATCTGCACCAACAAACCCGCGGCACTGGCCGAGCGTTTGATGCAAGACCTTGGTGCGCGCGCGGCCTTTGGGGCCTTGGTGGGCGCCGATACACTCCCCGTCCGCAAACCCGATCCGGCCCCGCTTTTCGAGGCGATCCGCCGTGTCGGCGGCGATGCGGGTCGCGCGGTGCTGGTGGGCGATACGGTCACCGACCGCGATACGGCACGTGCCGCGGGGGTGCCGGTGATTCTGGTGACCTTTGGCCCGCATGGCAGGGCAGTTGCAGATCTGGCGCCGGATGCGATGATAGACAGCTATAGCGAGCTGGCCGCCAAAGTGGCGGCGTTGATCGGCTAGGCGGGGCGGCATGAGCGAAGTTTTTCGAGGCAACTTTACCCAACAAGAGCCCATCCCCGAGGCGGGGATCGAGGCGGCGCTGCGCGTGCTGCGCTCGGGGCGGTTGCACCGTTACAACACCGTGCCCGGCGAAGTCGCCGAGACGGTGCTGCTGGAACAGGAATTCGCGGCCTATACCGGCGCTAGATATTGCCTTGCGGTGGCATCGGGCGGCTACGCGCTGGGGGCGGCGCTGCGGGCTGTTGGGGTCAAGGCGGGCGATCCTGTGCTGACCAATGCCTTTACGCTTGCCCCCGTGCCGGGGTCGATCGCGGCGGTGGGGGCCTTGCCCGTCTATGTGGGCGTGACCGAGGATCTGGTGATCGACCTTGACGATCTGGCCACCAAGGCGGGGCAGGCGCGGGTTCTGTTGCTCAGCCACATGCGCGGGCATATCTGCGACATGGACCGCCTGATGGCGATCTGCGAGGCGGCGGGTGTGACCGTCATCGAGGACTGCGCCCATACCATGGGCGCGGCTTGGCGCGGCATCCCCTCTGGGCGTTGGGGCAAGATCGGCTGTTATTCGACCCAGACCTACAAGCACATGAACTCGGGCGAGGGCGGTCTTTTGATTTCCGACGATGCCGAGGCCATGGCGCGCGCGATCATGCTCTCAGGCAGTTACATGCTTTACGAAAGCCACAAGGCCGGGCCTGCGCCAGAGGTTTTCGCGCGTATCCGCTACGAGACGCCCAATGTCTCGGGGCGGATGGACAACCTGCGCGCGGCGATCCTGCGCCCGCAGCTGGCCGATCTTGCCAGCCAATGCGCGCGTTGGAACGAACGCTACGCGACGGTCGAGATGGGGCTTGCCGATACACCCGGCTTGCGGCTGATCGCGCGCCCCGAGGCCGAGGCCTATGTGGCCTCGTCGTTCCAGTTCCTGCTGCTGGATTGGCCCACCGCCGCCATTACCGATGTGATCGCGCGCTGTGCAAGGCGCGGGGTCGAGTTGAAATGGTTCGGCGCGGCAGAACCCGTGGGCTTTACCTCGCGCTATGACAGTTGGGATTACGCGCCCCATCCGCCGATGCCCGCCACGGACCGTGTCTTGGCGGCGATCCTCGATATGCGCCTGCCCTTGACCTTCAGCCTCGAAGACTGCGCCCAGATCGCGCGGATCATCCGCGCCGAAGTTTCCGGCGTCTGGCAATCCGCCTGAACAGAACCGCGTCAACACCGTTGACCGACTCAGGCACTTTCCATTATGAATTGAGCAAGCGTTCATTAAACGGAGAGATGCCCGATGTTCACCGGATCGATGCGGTTCGACCTTGGCGAGGATGTGAACGCCCTGCGCGATATGGTGCAGGCTTGGGCGCAGGACCGTCTGGCCCCGCGCGCGGCGGCGATTGACGAAGGTAACGACTTTCCGCCCGATCTCTGGCGCGAGATGGGGGATCTGGGTCTATTGGGTATCACCGCGCCCGAGGCCTATGGCGGTGCGGCCATGTCCTATCTGGCCCATGTGGTCGCGGTCGAGGAAATCGCGCGCGCTTCGGCCTCGGTCTCGCTGTCCTACGGGGCGCATTCGAACCTTTGCGTCAATCAACTGGTGCTGAACGGGTCCGACGCGCAGCGGGCCAAATACCTGCCCAAGCTGATTTCCGGCGAACATATCGGCGCTTTGGCCATGTCCGAGGCGGGCGCGGGGTCTGACGTTGTGTCGATGACGCTGCGGGCCGAACGCAAGGGCGATGGCTATGTGCTGAACGGTAACAAATACTGGATCACCAACGGGCCGGATGCGCATGTGCTGGTGGTCTATGCCAAGACCGACGCGGCGGCGGGACCCAAGGGGATCACGGCCTTTATCGTCGAGCGCGGGCTGGCGGGGTTCTCGACCTCGGCGCCTTTTGACAAGGTTGGTATGCGCGGCTCGAACACGGGCGAGTTGATCTTCGACAATTGCGTGGTTCCTGCGAGCAACATCCTTGGTGGCGAGGGGCGCGGCGTCAACGTGCTGATGTCGGGGCTCGATTACGAACGCGTCGTGTTGTCGGGCATCGGCACCGGCATCATGGCGGCCTGTCTGGACGAGGTGATCCCCTATGTGACAACCCGCAAGCAGTTCGGCAGACCCATCGGGGATTTCCAGCTGATGCAGGCCAAGGTCGCCGATATGTATGTCGCGCTGAATTCGGCCCGCGCCTATATCTACGAGGTCGCGCGCGCCTGCGACACGGGCCGCGTGACCCGCGCCGATGCGGCGGCCTGCGTCCTTTATGCCTCGGAGCAGGCCATGGTGCAGGCGCATCAGGCTGTCCAAGCGCTGGGCGGGGCCGGTTTCCTGAACGACTCGGTCGTCAGCCGCCTGTTCCGCGACGCCAAGCTGATGGAGATCGGCGCTGGCACATCGGAAATCCGGCGCATGTTGGTGGGCCGCGAATTGATGAAGGGCCTGTCGTGACCGTTTTGCACCCCCCATTGCCAGACCCCGCCCGTGCCAGCGCCAACCGCGCGGGACATGAGGCCGCGCTGGAAACCGTGCGTCAGGCCGCCAATGCCGCCATGGCCGGCGGTGGCGCCGCCGCTGCCGAACGCGCCCGTGCGCGCGGCAAGATGCCACCCCGCGAACGTGTCGCGGGGCTGTTGGACGCGGGCTCGCCTTTCCTCGAAATCGGGGTGACAGCCGCGCATGGGCTCTATGACGGCGCTGCGCCTGGCGCGGGGATCATTGCCGGAATCGGTCTGGTGCATGGGCGGCAGGTGATGGTGGTCTGCAACGACTCGACCGTCAAAGGCGGGACCTATTACCCGATGACGGTGAAAAAGCACCTTCGCGCCCAAGAGATCGCCGAGGCCTGCCATTTGCCTTGTGTCTATCTGGTCGATAGCGGCGGCGCGAACCTGCCCAACCAAGACGAGGTTTTCCCCGACCGCGACCATTTCGGGCGGATTTTCTACAATCAGGCGCAGATGTCGGCCAAGGGCATCGCCCAGATCGCCGTGGTCATGGGCTCTTGCACCGCAGGCGGCGCCTATGTGCCCGCCATGGCGGATGTGACGATCATCGTGCGCAATCAGGGCACGATCTTTCTGGCAGGGCCGCCATTGGTGAAACAGGCCACGGGCGAAGAGGTCAGCGCCGAGGAACTGGGCGGGGCGGAAATGCACACCACGGTTTCCGGCGTGGCCGATTATCTGGCCGAGGATGACCCCCATGCGCTGGCGCTCGCCCGTCAGGCGGTGGCGAGCCTTGGCGCGGGCTCCTTTCAGGCGTCGGCCCGCGTGGCGGCATCGGCCCCTGTGCAAGACGCCGAAGAAATCCTTGACCATGTGCCCGCAGAACTCCGCACCCCCTATGACGTGCGCGGGGTGATTGCGCGGGTCGTGGACGGTTCGCAGTTTGACGAATTCAAACCCCGTTTCGGCGCTACACTGGTTTGCGGCTTTGCCCATATCGACGGCTGGCCCGTGGGCATCCTTGCCAACAATGGCGTGCTGTTTGCCGAAAGCGCGCAAAAGGGCGCCCATTTCATCGAACTGTGCAGCCAGCGCAAGATCCCGCTGATTTTCCTGCAAAACATCACCGGATTCATGGTCGGTCGCGCGGCAGAGGAGGGCGGCATTGCCCGTCACGGCGCGAAACTGGTGACCGCAGTCGCCACGACGGCAGTCCCCAAGATCACCGTGCTGATCGGCGGCTCTTATGGCGCGGGCAATTACGGCATGGCTGGGCGCGCCTACTCGCCCGAATTCCTCTGGTCGTGGCCCATTTCGCGCACCGCTGTCATGGGCGGCGCGCAGGCTGCGGGTGTGATGGCGCAGGTCAAGGGCGACGCCTTGGCGCGCAAGGGCACGCCATGGTCCGCCGCTGACGAAGCTGCTTTCCGCGCGCCGCTCGAGGCCGCATTCGAGGCGCAATCGCAGCCGCTCTATGCCTCGGCACGGCTGTGGGACGACGGGATCATCGACCCGCGCCAGACGCGGCAGGTGCTGGCGCTGTCCTTGGCTGCCGTGATGAACAAACCCATCGAGGACACGCGCTTTGGCGTGTTCCGCATGTAAGCCGGAAGGAGAAGCCCGCATGTTCCGGCGCATTTTGATTGCCAACCGTGGCGAGATTGCCGTTCGCGTGATCCGCAGCGCCCGCGCCATGGGGGTGGAAACCGTCGCAGTCTATTCCGACGCGGATCGGGGGTCCGCCCATGTGGCGCTGGCCGACCATGCCGTCCACATCGGTGGCGCTGCAGCGGCGGAAAGCTATCTCAACATTCCGGCGATCGTCGCCGCCTGCAAGGCCACAGGGTCCGAGGCCGTCCATCCGGGCTATGGGTTCTTGTCGGAGAATGCGGGATTTGCGCGGGCTTTGGCCGAAAATGGCATCGTCTTTATCGGGCCATCTGTCCAAGCTATTGAACTGATGGGGCAAAAAGACGCCGCCAAGACCGCGATGGAACAGGCGGGCGTGCCGGTTCTGCCGGGGTATCAGGGGGATGATCAGTCCGATTCGCGGCTTTTGGCCGAGGCGCGTCGGATCGGCTTTCCCGTGTTGATCAAGGCCACGTCAGGGGGCGGCGGGCGCGGCATGCGTCGCGTGATGGACGCGGGCCAGTTCAACGCCGCGCTCGAGTCCGCGCGGGCCGAGGCGAAATCCGCCTTTGGCGATGACCGCATGATCATCGAGCATTACGTCGCCGCCGCGCGCCATATCGAGGTGCAGGTCTTTGGCGACGGCAAATCGGCGGTCCATCTTTACGAACGCGATTGTTCCCTGCAACGCCGCCACCAGAAGGTGATCGAGGAAGCGCCGGCGCCGGGCATGACGCCGGAAATGCGTGCGGCCCTTGGGGGTGCTGCGGTCAAAGCGGCCGAGGTGATCGGCTACTCCGGCGCGGGCACGGTCGAATTCATCGCCGACGCAGGTGCGGCCCTGAGCCCAGACCGGTTCTGGTTTCTGGAAATGAACACCCGCCTGCAAGTCGAACATCCGGTCACCGAGGCCATCACCGGTCTGGATCTGGTGGAATGGCAACTGCGTGTGGCGGCGGGCGAGGCCCTGCCCCTGAGGCAGGACCAGATCACGCTCAACGGCCACGCGGTCGAGGTCCGGCTTTATGCCGAAGACCCCGCCCACGGGTTTCGCCCCTCGCCGGGCAGGCTATCGCACCTGCGCTTTCCCGCTGATGCGCGCATCGACAGCGGTATCCGCGCGGGCGACCGCGTCAGCCCTTGGTATGACCCGATGATCGCCAAGATCATCACATGGGGGCAAGACCGCGAGGCAGCCTTTGCGGCGATGGATAAGGCCATGGCCGAAACCGAACTGGCCGGAATTGAAAGCAACCTTGGTTTTCTGCGCAACCTCAATGCCGACACCGATGTGCGGGCGGGCCATGTCGATACCGGACTGATCGAGCGCAAGCTGGACGCGCTGGCGGCGCGCCCGTCGCAGGGGCTGGCCGAAATCGCGCAGGCAGCATTGGTCTTGGGCGGGCTGATGTCGCCCCACCCGCAGGCAGGTTTCGCCCTCTGGCAGCCGCTGACGCGCCGTCTGCCCTTGATCTGCGGCGGTGACCGGATCGAGGTCACACTGGTCTCGATCTCGGCGGACCGACACGAACTGACGATCAACGGCCAGACCGTGGTAGCTCAACGCGCAGGCGGCGAATGGCGCTTTGCCGGAGGGGCGCCGCGCGTGATGACCGCAATCGAGGCGGGGGTGCTGGACCGTGCCAGTGGCCGGATTTATGCCCATGCGCCGCTCGGGGCGGATGCCGCGGGCACAGCGGGGGGGCCAGAAGTCATCTCGCCCATGCCGGGGCTGTTGCGCCGCCATCTGGTGGCCGAGGGTGCGATGGTCGAGGCGGGGCAGGCCGTGGCCGTGCTGGAGGCGATGAAACTCGAACACATCATGACCGCCGCCATTGCAGGCCGTGTCAGCCATGCGGTGGCAGAAGGCACGCGCGTCAGCGAAAACACGGTTCTGGCGCGGATTGACGCCGATGTCTGAGGTGGTGCGTATCCACGAGGTCGGCCCCCGCGACGGGTTGCAGGCCGAAAAGCGCATCGTGCCTGTGGCCGAACGCGTGGCGCTGATCGACAAGCTCAGCGCCAGCGGCGTCTGGGCGATCGAGGTCGGGTCTTTCGTCAACCCCGCCCGCGTGCCGCAAATGGCCGGCACGGATCAGGTGATGGCGATGCTCACGCCCAAGGCGGGCATGGTCTATTCGGTGTTGGTGCCCAACCTGCGCGGGCTGGAGGGGTTTATCGCCGCACGCGCCTCAAACACGGGCTTGGACTGGGAAATCGCGCTGTTCATCGCCGCAAGCGAAGGGTTTTCCCGCGCCAATATCGGCTGTTCGATTGCCGAAAGCCTGACCCGCGTTTCGGCCGTGGTCGAAGCGGCGCGCCCCTTGGGGGTGCGGCTGCGGGGCTATATCTCTTGCCTGACGGACTGCCCCTATGACGGCCCCGTCGATCCCGCCGCCGTGGCGCGCGTGGCCAAGGCGCTTTACGACATCGCGCCCATGCCCATCTCGTTGGGCGATACCCTTGGTCGTGGCACGCCCGAGCGGGTGACCAAGGCCATCGCGGCTGTCGCCCAGAATGTGCCGCTGTCCCAACTTGCCGGCCATTTTCACGATACCGGCGGCAAGGCCGCCGACAATATCGAGGCGGCGTTGGCCTTGGGTCTGCGTGACTTCGATGCCGCCGTGGGCGGGCTGGGCGGCTGCCCCTTTGCGCCCGGCGCACCGGGCAACGTGGCCACCGAGCTTGCGGTCGCGCGGATCGAGGCGCTGGGCTATGCCACGGGCGTCAACCGCGCCATTCTGGCCGGGGCCGCGCAGATGGCGCGTGACATGAGGGCGGCGCAATGAGCTATGAGACGATCCGGATTGTTACCGATGCGCGTGGCGTGGCCACTTTGACCTTGGCGCGCGCGGACAAACACAATGCGCTTTCGGGTGCGATGATTGCCGAGTTGACCGCCGCCGCCCAAGCGTTGGGCCGTGACCGCAAGGTGCGCGTCGTGGTGCTGACGGGCGAAGGGCGCAGCTTTTGCGCGGGCGGTGATCTGGACTGGATGCGCGCGCAAATGGCCGCCGATGGCCCGACGCGCGGCCGCGAGGCGCGCAAACTGGCCATGATGCTCCACGCGCTCAACACCATGCCCAAGCCGCTCATCGGTCGTTTGCAGGGGCAGGCCTTTGGCGGCGGGGTTGGCATGGCCTGTGTCTGCGATGTGGCGCTTGGGGTCACGGGCGCCAAGTTCGGACTGACCGAGACACGGCTCGGCATCATTCCGGCGACGATTGGCCCCTATGTGCTGGCGCGGATGGGCGAAGCCATGGCGCGACGGGTGTTCATGTCCGCCCGCATATTCGATGCGGTCGAGGCGGTGACGCTCGGCATCCTTGCGCGCGCCGTAAACCCCGACGATCTGGATGCCGCGGTCGAGGCCGAGGTTGCGCCCTATCTGGACTGCGCCCCCGGCGCGGTGGCGGCCGCCAAGGCGCTGGCGCGCAGGCTCGGGCCGCCGATTACCGATGACGTGATCGATGCAACGATCGCCGCACTTGTGACCGCATGGGAGACCGACGAGGCGGCCGAGGGCATCGGCGCCTTTTTCGACAAGCGCAAACCCAGTTGGCAAGGCGGCCACGAGGGCGGATAAAGCACTTGAATGGGCGATTGAGGCATCGGCCTCGGTTGACCCTCTCACGGGCTGGCGCTAAAGCCTGTCGCGAGCCAACAGACACGCGCCGGTTTTCCGGTGCCTGAAAGGAATCGTCGTGGAAGACCTGCTCAGAGAATATCTGCCCATCGTCATCTTCCTTGGGCTGTCGATCGCCATCGGCGCGATCCTGATCCTTGCCGCCGTCATCGTCGCCGTCCGCAACCCCGATCCTGAAAAGGTGTCGGCCTATGAATGCGGTTTCAACGCCTTTGACGATGCGCGGATGAAGTTCGATGTGCGCTTCTACCTTGTCTCGATCCTCTTCATCATCTTCGACCTCGAAGTCGCCTTCCTGTTCCCTTGGGCGGTTGCCTTCAAGGATGTCTCGATGGTCGGTTTCTGGTCGATGATGGTTTTCCTCGCCGTTCTCACGATCGGCTTTGCCTATGAATGGAAGAAAGGTGCGCTCGAATGGCAGTGATGACCGGTTCCAACACCGCCGGTGTTGACAAGGAAGTTGTCACCCGCGCGATCAATACCGAGCTGCAGGACAAGGGTTTCCTTGTTACCTCGACCGCTGACATCATCAACTGGGCGCGCACCGGCAGCCTGCACTGGATGACCTTTGGTCTGGCCTGCTGCGCCGTCGAGATGATGCACACCTCGATGCCGCGTTATGACCTTGAACGCTACGGCACCGCCCCGCGCGCGTCGCCCCGCCAATCCGATCTGATGATCGTGGCCGGCACCTTGACCAACAAGATGGCCCCCGCGCTGCGCAAGGTCTATGACCAGATGCCCGAGCCGCGCTATGTGATCTCGATGGGGTCCTGCGCCAATGGCGGCGGCTATTACCACTACAGCTATTCGGTAGTGCGCGGTTGCGATCGCATCGTGCCCGTGGACATCTACGTGCCCGGCTGCCCGCCCACCGCCGAGGCGCTGATGTATGGTATCTTGCAGCTGCAGCGCAAAATCCGCCGCACCGGCACGATCGTTCGTTGAGGAGAAGTTGAGATGACCGAAGCCCTCAATGAACTTGGCGCCCTTCTCGAACTCAAGCGCGGCGACTGCGTGCTGGGCTGTGATGTGGCTTATGGCGAGCTGACGGTCGATGTCGTGCCGGGCATGATTGTAGAGTTTGTGGACTTCCTCAAATCGGATCCGTCCTGCAAATTCTCGTCGCTCGTCGATATCACCGCTGTGGACTACCCCGGTCGCGCCAAGCGGTTCGACGTGATCTACCATTTCCTGTCGATGTATCAAAACCACCGTATCCGTCTGCGCATTCAGGTGCGCGAGGATGAAATGGTTCCCTCGATCATCGAGGTTCACCCCTCGGCCAACTGGTTCGAGCGCGAAGTTTTTGACATGTTCGGCATCATCTTTTCGGGCCACCCCGATCTGCGCCGCATCCTGACGGACTATGGTTTCCGCGGCTATCCGCTGCGCAAGGATTTCCCGACCACGGGCTATGTCGAGGTCCGCTATGACGAGGCGCAAAAGCGCGTGGTCTACGAGCCCGTCAAGCTGACGCAGGAATACCGCCAATTCGATTTCATGAGCCCCTGGGAAGGTGCCAACTACGTCCTTCCCGGTGACGAAAAAACCAAGGAAGGCGCCAAGTGATGCATCACGGTATGGAACACGGCGGCATGATGGGCATTCACCTCGCGGCGATGCTTGTTATGGCCGCTTTCCTCGTCATCCCCTTCTGGAAGATGCTGCCGCGCGCGGGCATCCCTGGCTGGATCGCGCTGTTCGCGGCTTTTCCGCCGGCGGCGCTGGTGCTGCTTTGGGTGGTCGCCTTCAAGGAAGAAACCAAGACCGAGAAGGCCAAGTAATGGCGGATCTGCGCAAAGGCGCGGCGCGCGGACAGGCAGGGGCCTGAGGCGCGTGACGCAGCCGGTGACATATCTCTTTTGCCTTGGGGCCACCAAGGCGGGCACGACATGGCTGCACAGCCAGTTGTCGGCCCATCCTGACTGTCATCTGCGCACCATCAAGGAATACCACTACTTCAACAAACGCGCGGGCGCCGAGTTCGATAGCGCGATCGCCACGCTGGCTGCGACGCGCAAGCGCTATAACGAGGCGCTGGCCAAGCGCAAAGGCCCCCGCCGCGTGCGGCCCTTGGCGCGGCTGCGCGACATGCGTGCGTATGAGGCTGTTCTGGCCAGCCGCCAGATCGAACCTGCGGCATTCCGCGACTTTCTGGTCGAGGGCATCGACGACGCGCGGCTGGTTGCCGATTTCACGCCCGCCTATAGCCTGCTGCCCGAGGACGACCTGCGGGCTATGGCCGCGTTTGCCCCCGACACGCGCGCCATCTACCTGATCCGCGACCCGCTCGACCGGCTCTGGAGCCACGTGCGCATGGTGGCATCGCGCATCGCGCCGACCCGTATCGCACAGGAGGCGCAAGCGCTCATGGAGCGGATCGTCGCCGGCGAGACCGAGGGCGAGGCCGGCGCCGTTACCAAACGCGGCGATTATGCGACAATCATCCCCAAACTGACCCGCGCCTTCGGGCCCAAGCGGCTTTTGGTGATGTTCTACGAAGACCTGATGACCCGCGCGGGGTTTGCCCGTGTCTGCCGTTTCCTCGGCATCGAAGAGGTCACCGCCGAATTCGACCGCCGTGTGCATGCCGGTGCGTCTGTTGCAATGCCCGGGCCTCTGGCGGTCCGCGCAAGGGCGTTCCTGCGCCCCCAATATGATTTCGTTGCCCGCACGTTTCCGGAATTGCCGGAAGCCTGGCGGCTGAACATGAACGAGGCTTGAGATGATGGATGGCGATATTCGCGTGAACACGTACGATGACGGCTCGCAAGACGCCGAAACCGGCGAGCAGCGCATCCGCAACTTCAACATCAACTTCGGGCCGCAGCACCCTGCGGCTCACGGCGTGTTGCGTCTGGTGCTGGAGCTTGACGGCGAGATCGTCGAGCGCTGCGACCCCCATATCGGGCTTTTGCACCGCGGCACCGAAAAGCTGATGGAAAGCCGGACCTATCTGCAGAACCTGCCCTATTTCGACCGCCTCGATTACGTGGCGCCGATGAATCAGGAACATGCCTGGTGTCTGGCGATCGAGCGTCTGGCTGGCGTCGAAGTGCCGCGCCGCGCCCAGTTGATCCGTGTGCTCTATTCGGAAATCGGCCGCATCCTGAACCACCTCTTGAACGTCACCACGCAGGCGATGGACGTGGGCGCGCTGACCCCGCCGCTCTGGGGCTTCGAAGAGCGCGAAAAGCTGATGATTTTCTACGAACGTGCATGCGGCGCCCGCCTGCACGCCGCCTATTTCCGCCCCGGTGGCGTCCATCAGGACCTGCCGCCCGAACTGATCGACGATATCGAGACATGGACCGAGACCTTCCCTGCCGTCTTGGCCGACATCGACGGGCTCTTGACCGAGAACCGCATCTTCAAGCAGCGCAACGTCGATATCGGCATTATCACCGAAGAAGACATCCTCAAGTGGGGGTTCTCGGGCGTGATGGTGCGTGGCTCGGGCCTTGCATGGGACCTGCGTCGTTCGCAGCCCTACGAATGCTATGACGAGTTCGAGTTCCAGATTCCCGTGGGCAAGAATGGCGACTGCTATGACCGCTACCTTTGCCGCATGGAAGAAATGCGCCAGTCGCTGTCGATCATGCGTCAGGCCATTGCCAAGCTGCGTGTCGAAAAGGGCGACGTGCTGGCCCGCGGCAAGCTGACGCCGCCGGCGCGGTCGGACATGAAGACCTCGATGGAAGCGCTGATCCACCACTTCAAGCTTTACACCGAAGGTTTCCACCTGCCCGAGGGCGAGGTCTATGCCGCGGTCGAGGCGCCCAAGGGCGAATTCGGCGTGTTCCTTGTGTCGGACGGGTCGAACAAGCCCTACCGCGCCAAGATCCGCGCGCCGGGCTTTTTGCACCTGCAGGCCATGGACCATGTCGCCACGGGCCACATGCTGGCCGACGTTGCCGCCATCATCGGCACGATGGATGTCGTTTTCGGGGAGATCGACCGGTAACAACCGGAGCCATCACCTCTTTTTGCAATAACGGCGGGCATTGCCGCGCCACCAAGATCAAAGGTTCGCACTGATGCTTCGCCGTCTGCACCCCGAACAACCTGCCTCCTTCGCGTTCACCCCCGCCAATCTGGACTGGGCGAAGGCGCAGATCACCAAATATCCCGAGGGCCGTCAGGCCTCGGCGATCATCCCGCTTTTGTGGCGGGCGCAGGAACAGGAAGGCTGGCTCAGCCGTCCGGCGATCGAATATGTGGCCGACATGCTGGGCATGGCCTATATCCGCGCGCTCGAGGTCGCGACCTTCTACTTTATGTTCCAGCTCCAGCCCGTGGGCTCGGTGGCGCATATTCAGGTCTGTGGCACGTTGTCGTGCATGATCATGGGGTCCGAGGACCTCATCAAGGTCTGCAAGAACAAGATCGCCAAACATGCGCACGAAGTTTCGGGTGACGGCAAGTTTTCGTGGGAAGAGGTCGAATGCCTTGGGGCCTGCACGAACGCGCCCATGGCCCAGATCGGCAAGGATTACTATGAGGACCTGACGCCCGCGCGGCTCGAGGCCCTGATTGACGAAATGGCATCGGGCAAGACCCCCGTGCCGGGTCCGCAGAACGGACGTTACGCCGCCGAGCCGCTGTCGGGTCTGACCTCATTGACCGAACACGAAAGCGGCCGTCACCAGTATAACGCGGCCGTCGGGCTTGCGGTGGAACTGGGCGACGGCATCAAGCGCATCGACGGCACCGAAGTGCCGCTGACCACGCCATGGCTCGATGCGCCCAAGGCCAAGAAAACCGCCGCCAAGCCAGACGCCAAGCCAGACGCGAAACCGGCCGCGAAAACCGCGCCCAAGGCCGCCGCCACGGGTGAGGGCAAACAGCCCAAGGCCCTGAGGGCCGCGCGCGGTGGCAAGGCCGACGATCTCAAGCGGATCGAAGGCATCGGCCCCGCGCTGGAAAAGCTCTGCAATGAAATGGGCATCTTCCACTACGACCAGATCGCCAATTGGGGCGAGGCCGAAGTTTTGTGGATGGATGGCAACCTCAAAGGCTTCAAGGGTCGTGTGACCCGCGACAAATGGGTGGCGCAGGCCAAGCTGATTGGCGAAGTCGGCATGGACGAGTTCCTGCGCCGCGCCAAGACCAACGACTACTGAGGGCGGATAAGTGGCGGGACCTGATAAAAGCGCGCAAAAGGGCAAAGTGATCGGCATGCTGATCGCCGGCGTCGGCGTGTTCTGGATCGTCGCCACCTTTCTCGGCAGCTATTTCGAGCTGTCGATGCGCATCCGCGCGTTATTCGACCTTTTCGCGCTGGCGGGCTTTGTGCTGGCTATCGTGATGATCTATCAGCTCTGGCGCGCGCGTCAGACGGACAGGGGATGAGCCAATGCTCAAGGATCAGGACCGTATCTTTACCAACATCTACGGCATGCACGACCGCAGCCTTAAGGGCGCGATCGCACGTGGCCATTGGGATGGCACCGGCGCCATCATCAAGAAGGGCCGCGACTGGATCGTGTCCGAGATGAAGGCCTCGGGTCTGCGTGGCCGTGGGGGCGCAGGCTTCCCGACCGGTCTCAAGTGGTCCTTCATGCCCAAGGAATCGGACGGCCGTCCCGCCTATCTGGTGGTCAACGCCGACGAATCCGAACCCGGCACCTGCAAAGACCGCGAGATCATGCGCCATGATCCCCACACGTTGATCGAGGGTTGCCTGATCGCGTCCTTCGCGATGAACGCGCATACCGCCTATATCTATCTGCGAGGCGAATATATCCGCGAGCGCGAGGCCCTGCAGGCCGCCATCGACGAATGCTATGCCGCAGGCCTTCTGGGCAAGAACGCCGCCAAGTCGGGGTGGGATTTTGACCTCTACCTGCACCACGGTGCGGGCGCCTATATCTGCGGCGAGGAAACCGCCCTCTTGGAATCGCTCGAAGGCAAAAAGGGCATGCCCCGCATGAAGCCGCCGTTTCCGGCGGGTTCGGGCCTCTATGGCTGCCCGACCACGGTCAACAACGTGGAATCGATCGCCGTCGCGCCCACCATCCTGCGCCGTGGCGCGGGTTGGTTCTCGTCCTTCGGTCGACCCAACAACGCGGGCACCAAGCTGTTCGCCATCTCGGGTCACGTCAATAACCCCTGCGTCGTCGAAGAAGAAATGTCGATCTCTTTCAAAGAGTTGATCGACAAACACTGTGGCGGCATCCGTGGCGGCTGGAAAAACCTCAAGGCCGTGATCCCTGGTGGTTCGTCGGTTCCCGCCTTGCGCGCCGAGACGATGGAAGAGGCGATCATGGACTTTGACTGGCTGCGCGAGCAGCGGTCGGGTCTGGGCACCGCCGCGGTCATCGTCATGGACCAGTCCACCGACATGGTGAAGGCCATCTGGCGTCTGTCCAAGTTCTACAAGCACGAAAGCTGCGGCCAATGCACGCCCTGCCGCGAAGGCACGGGCTGGATGATGCGGGTGATGGAGCGTCTGGTGAACGGCGAGGCCGATGTCGCTGAAATCGACATGCTGATGGACGTGACCAAACAGGTCGAGGGCCACACCATCTGCGCGCTGGGCGATGCGGCGGCATGGCCTATTCAGGGTCTGATCCGCAACTTCCGCGACGAGATCGAGGATCGCATCAAGCACAAGCGCGGCATCGCCGCCCGCTGAAGGCTGCACAGTCCCGACCAAGGCGCCCCACGGGGCGCCTTTTTCGTTGCGCGGCGCGCCGCCATTTCGGTGTCGCTGGCCAGCTCGCTATTGCATAACATCGCGCGCCGCCCGATGTGATGGAAAACCGAATGGACAATACGGTCAGAACACGGAGCAGGCTTTGTACAAAACGATGAAATCGGCTGTTGTCGTCTTGCTGCTTGCGGCCACGCCCGCGGCGGCTGAGGACTATGCCTATGTCAAGGATATCCCCGAGGTCCAAGAGGGGATGATCACCTTGGCCATGGCCTATTACATTGGCGAGACCTGTCCCACGATCTCGGGTCGTCGCATCAAGGGTGGCCTGTTTTTGCTGCATCTGGCCAATGTCGCGCGGGGCTTTGGCTTCTCCGATGACGAGATCCGCGCCTATGCCGAGGACAAGGTTGAAAAGGCGCGGCTCGAGGCGATTGCCCGCGAACGGTTCATCACTTTGGGCGGTGTCGAGGGCGAGCCTGCGACCTTTTGCGCCATCGGCGAGGCCGAGATGGCCGCCGGTTCCGAGATCGGTCGACTTTTGTGGTAGAAAAACGCCCCTTTAGGGGCGCTAACGGTGCCGTTGAGTCTGGCATCACCGGCCAAGCCGCGCTAGAAGGCGGGCGACTGCCGCCAAGGGGCTTCGGCCACCGGGGTGGCCGCGTGACCTGAAAAAAGGCTGGCCATGTCTGATCTGCGCAAAATCAACATCGACGGAATCGTCATCGAAGTGCCCGGAGCGATGACGCTCATTCAGGCCTGCGAGAATGCCGGGATCGAAGTTCCGCGTTTTTGCTACCACGAGCGTCTGTCGATTGCCGGCAACTGCCGCATGTGTCTGGTCGAGGTCGTCGGCGGCCCGCCCAAGCCCGCAGCCTCTTGCGCCATGCAGGTGCGCGATCTGCGTCCAGGCCCGGAAGGTCAGCCCCCGCAGGTCAAGACCAACAGCCCGATGGTCAAAAAGGCCCGCGAAGGCGTGATGGAGTTCCTCCTCATCAACCACCCGCTTGATTGCCCGATCTGCGATCAGGGTGGCGAATGCGACCTGCAGGATCAGGCCATGGCCTATGGCGTCGATTTCAGCCGCTACCGCGAACCCAAACGCGCCAGCGAAGACCTCAACCTCGGCCCCTTGGTCGAAACCCACATGACCCGCTGCATCAGCTGCACCCGCTGCGTGCGCTTTACCTCCGAAGTCGCCGGCATCACCCAGATGGGCCAGACCGGTCGCGGCGAGGACAGCGAGATCACCTCTTATCTCAACCAGACGCTCGACTCGAACCTGCAGGGCAATATCGTCGATCTTTGCCCCGTGGGCGCGCTGGTGTCCAAGCCCTATGCCTTTACGGCCCGCCCGTGGGAGTTGACCAAGACCGAAACCATCGACGTCATGGACGCGCTGGGGTCCAACATCCGCGTCGATACCAAGGGCCGTGAGGTCATGCGTATCCTGCCGCGCAACCATGACGGCGTGAACGAAGAGTGGATTTCGGACAAGACCCGCTACGTCTGGGACGGTCTGCGGCGCCAGCGTCTGGACCAGCCCTATGTGCGCCAGAACGGCAAGCTCAAGCCCGCCACATGGGAACAGGCCCTGACCGCCGCCGCCCGTGCGATGGAAGGCAAGAAGGTCGCCGCGCTTGTCGGCGATCTGGCCTCGACCGAAACCGCCTTTGCGCTCAAGCACTTCGTCGACGGGCTGGCAGGTAAGATCGAATGCCGCACCGATGGCGCGCGTCTGCCCGCTGGCAACCGCTCGGCCTATGTCGGCAATGCCTCGATCGCTGATATCGATAGCGCCGGTGGCATTTTGCTGATCGGCACCGACCCGCGTCTAGAGGCGCCGGTGCTGAACGCGCGTCTGCGCAAAGCCTGGATCAAGGGGGCCAATATCGGCCTGATCGGCGAGGCCGCCGATCTGACCTATGACTACACCCATTTCGGCAGCGACCGCGACGCGCTGGCGGCGCATCTTGCGCTGGCGGAAACCGCGCCCGCCGATGACAAGCCCGGTCTAGTGATTGTGGGGCAGGGCGCCATTACCGAGGCCGACGGCGCCGCGGTGCTGAGCTACGCCATGGCCATTGCCACCGCACGCAAAGCCAAGCTTCTGGTCCTGCATACCGCCGCAAGCCGCGTCGGTGCCATGGATGTCGGCGCCGTGACCGAGGGTGGCCGTGACGCAGCCTTGGCCGATGCACAGGTTGTCTACAACATGGGCGCAGACGAGGTCGACATCGGCGCCGGTGCCTTTGTGATCTATCAGGGCAGCCACGGGGATCGCGGCGCGCACCGTGCCGACGTCATCCTGCCAGCGGCGGCCTATACCGAAGAATCGGGCCTGTTTGTGAACACCGAAGGTCGTCCGCAACTGGCGCAGCGCGCCGCGTTCGCACCGGGCGAGGCCAAGGAAAACTGGGCGATCATCCGTGCGCTTTCGGCGCGCGTTGGCACCGTGCAGCCGTGGGACAGCCTTGCGGCGCTGCGGACCGCGATGGTCAAGGCGCATCCGCATCTGGCCGATCTGGATGTTGTGGCCGACAACGGCTGGACGCCGCTTGAAAAGGGCAAACTTGGCAAGGCCACTTTCCGCAATGCGGTCAAGGATTACTACCTCACCAACCCGATCGCACGCGCCTCTGCGCTGATGGGCGAGCTTTCGGCCATGGCCAAAGCCCGCCGCGAGCAGGCCGTCGCTGCGGAGTGATGGGGTGCGGGCGGGAATACTTGCCATGATGGCCCTTGCGGCCTGCGCCGAGGCGCCCACGCGCGCGGCCGATCCCGCGGCCCCGTTCGCGCCCGAATATCTGGGCGTGCAGACGCGGCTTCTGGACGGCGATCTGGTGGATTTTGTCGTGTCCATGAAGGGCGCGCGTGACCAGAGCGACGTGATCGCCTATGCCGAATGTGCGGCGGCGCAATATGCGCTGATCCGTGGTTATGCCTTTGCGCGGCATCTGCGCACCAATGTCAGCCAAGAGGCTGGAATCTGGAGCGCGGATGCTGTTTACACCATCTCGCCGGACCTACCCCAAGGTCTGCGGACAATCGACGCGGAAGTCACGGTGGCCAATTGTGGCCAATCGGGAATACCGACGGTCTGAGGAATAGGAAATGGTTCACTTCTTCACCGAAACCAACCTGGGCATCGTGCTCCTTGTGACGGCGCAGTGCCTTTTGGTGCTGGTGCCGCTTTTGGTCGCGCTGGCCTTCCTGATGTATGCCGACCGCAAGGTCTGGGCGGCGGTCCAGATGCGCCGTGGCCCCAACGTGGTGGGTGTTTTCGGCCTGCTGCAGTCCTTTGCCGACTTCCTCAAGTATATCGTCAAGGAAATCGTCGTTCCTGCGGGCGCGGACAAGTTCGTGTTCTTCCTCGCGCCGATGATCTCGCTTGTGATGGCCTTTATCGCTTGGGCGGTGATCCCGTTTAACGAAGGATGGGTGCTGGCCGATATCAACGTGGCCATCCTCTATGTCTTTGCCGTTTCCTCGCTCGAGGTTTACGGCGTGATCATGGGCGGCTGGGCCTCGAACTCGAAATACCCCTTCCTCGGTTCGCTCCGCTCTGCCGCGCAGATGATTTCCTACGAGGTTTCCATCGGCCTCATCATCATCGGTGTGATCATTTCGACCGGTTCGATGAATTTCGGCGATATCGTCAATGCGCAGAAAGGTAGCTGGGGCATCTTTAACTGGTACTGGCTGCCGCACTTCCCGATGGTGTTCCTGTTCTTCATCTCGGCGCTCGCGGAAACCAACCGGCCGCCCTTTGACCTGCCCGAGGCGGAATCGGAACTCGTGGCCGGTTATCAGGTCGAATATTCCTCGACCCCCTTCCTGCTGTTCATGATCGGTGAATTGACCGCTGTCGTGCTGATGTGCGCGTTGGTGTCGCTCCTGTTCTTCGGCGGCTGGCTCTCGCCCATTCCGGGGTTGCCTGACGGCATCCTGTGGATGGTCGGCAAGATGACCTTCTTCTTCTTCATCTTCGCGCTCGTGAAGGCGGTCGTGCCGCGCTATCGCTATGACCAACTGATGCGCCTTGGCTGGAAAGTGTTCCTGCCCATGTCGCTGGGTTGGGTCGTGATCGTGGCCTTCCTTGCCAAATACGAAGCCCTCGGCGGCCTCTGGGCCCGCTGGACCATCGGAGGCTGATACAGATGACGCAGATCGATTACGCCCGCGCCGCGAAATACTTCCTGCTCGCGGATATCTTCAAAGGCTTCCGTCTGGGGATGAAGTATTTCTTCGCCCCCAAGGCCACATTGAACTATCCCCATGAAAAGGGCCCGCTCAGCCCGCGTTTTCGCGGTGAACATGCCCTGCGCCGCTATCCCAACGGTGAGGAACGCTGCATCGCCTGCAAACTCTGCGAGGCGATCTGCCCCGCGCAGGCCATCACCATCGACGCCGAACCGCGCGAGGATGGCAGCCGCCGCACCACGCGCTATGACATCGACATGACCAAGTGCATCTACTGCGGTTTCTGCCAAGAGGCCTGCCCCGTTGATGCCATTGTCGAGGGTCCGAACTTTGAATTCTCGACGGAAACCCGCGAAGAACTGTTCTACGACAAGGCCCGCCTCTTGGCCAACGGCGACCGCTGGGAAGCCGAGATCGCCCGTAACCTTGAGCGGGACGCACCCTACAGATGAGCGATAACCAGAACCCCTTTGCCGCGATGATGAAGCTTGGTCAGGACATGGCCAAATCCATCAACCCCGCGCTTGAAAGCTTTTCTCTCAAGGGGATCGAGGGGCTTTGGCCCACCATGCCCGCCGAGGTCATGGAAGCCTTTTTGGGCAAGACCTTCAATCCAGAGGGTCTTGATTCCAAGACACGGCTTTTGTTGACGCTCTCGGGTCTGACCATTCTCGGCGCCAGCGCCGAACCGCAAATCCGCCTTACCGTCCGCCATGCGCGCGCGGCGGGGGCTACGAAACAGGAAATCGCCGAAACCATCGCCCAGTCGGGGCTGTTCGGCGGGATCCCCGCGATGACCAAGGCGATGGAAATCGCCACGGCCGTGATGGAAGAGGACAAGGAATGACCGCCGCCGCTTTCGCTTTCTATGCTTTCGCGCTGACCACGCTCGTGGGTGGCCTTTTCACCGTTCTGAGCCGCAATCCGGTCCACTCGGTCCTCTGGCTGATCCTTGCCTTCCTGTCGTCAGCCGGTCTTTTCGTGATGCTGGGCGCCGAGTTCGTGGCCATGCTGCTGATGATCGTCTATGTGGGCGCGGTCGCGGTGTTGTTCCTCTTTGTGGTCATGATGCTCGACATCGACTTTGCCGAATTGAAGGCCGAGATGGCCAAATACATGCCGCTGGCGCTTTTGATCGGCATCATCATCCTGATGCAGCTGTTCATGGCTTTCGGTGTCTGGAATTTCTCGGACGGCGCCGCCGAACGTGTGGCCGCGCCGCAAGGTGATGTGCAGAACGCCGTCGCCTTGGGTCAGCTGGTCTATGACAAATACCTGATGCTCTTCCAGTTGGCGGGCCTGATCCTTTTGGTCGCCATGATCGGTGCGATCGTTCTGACCATGCGCCACCGCAGCGACATCAAACGCCAGAGCCCGATTGCCCAGATGATGCGCGATCCCGCCAAGGCGATGGAACTGAAGGACGTCAAACCGGGGCAGGGTCTGTAATGGCCGCTCTTGGACATATGAAGAAGGACCGGATCAAATGATCGGACTTGAGCAATATCTGACCGTCGCCGCCGCGCTTTTCGTGATTGGCATTTTCGGCCTGTTCCTGAACCGCAAGAACGTGATCATCCTTCTGATGTCGATCGAACTGATGCTTCTGTCGGTCAACATCAACTTCGTCGCCTTTTCGCATTTCCTGAACGATCTGGTCGGACAGGTCTTTACCCTCTTCGTGCTGACCGTCGCCGCCGCCGAGGCCGCGATTGGTCTGGCGATCCTCGTCTGTTTCTTCCGCAACCGCGGCACCATCGACGTTGAAGACGTCAACGTGATGAAAGGCTAATCGACCATGGAAAAGATCATTCTCTTTGCGCCACTGGTCGGCGCCATCATCGGCGGTTTCGGCTGGCGCATGATCGGGGAAAAGACGGCCCAGTATCTGACGACTGGCCTTCTATTTCTGGCCTGCCTGCTGTCGTGGAATGTGTTCCTGACGCTCGGGCCCGATACCCAGCATATCGCCATCCTTGACTGGATCCATTCGGGCGATCTGAAAACCGCGTGGTCGATCCGTGTGGACCGCATGACGGCCATCATGCTGATCGTCGTCACCACGGTTTCGGCGCTCGTGCATATGTATTCGCTGGGCTACATGGCCCATGACGAAAACTTTGGTCACGACGGCAGATACAAGGCCCGTTTCTTCGCCTATCTGTCGTTCTTCACCTTTGCCATGCTGATGCTGGTCACCTCTGACAACCTCGTGCAGATGTTCTTTGGCTGGGAAGGCGTGGGCGTCGCGTCCTATCTTCTGATCGGCTTCTACTACCGCAAGCCCTCGGCCAACGCCGCCGCGATGAAGGCCTTTATCGTCAACCGCGTCGGTGACTTCGGCTTTGCGCTCGGCATCTTCGGGCTGTTCATGCTGGTGGGTTCGATCGACCTTGATGTGGTCTTTGGTGCGGCCCCCGCATTGGCGGAAACCACAGTGCATTTCCTATGGGCTGACTGGAACGCCGCGAACCTGTTGGCGGTTCTCTTGTTCATCGGTGCCATGGGTAAATCGGCACAGCTGTTCCTGCACACGTGGCTGCCGGACGCGATGGAAGGCCCGACGCCGGTTTCGGCGCTGATCCACGCCGCAACCATGGTGACTGCTGGCGTTTTCCTTGTCTGCCGCATGTCGCCGCTGTTTGAATATGCGCCCGAGGCCAAGACATTCGTGCTGGTGATCGGTGCCTCGACGGCCTTCTTCGCCGCCACCATCGGTCTGGTGCAGACCGACATCAAACGCGTCATCGCCTATTCGACCTGTTCGCAGCTTGGTTACATGTTCGTGGCCGCTGGGGCTGGCGTCTATGGCGCGGCGATGTTCCACCTGTTCACGCATGCCTTCTTCAAGGCTA
>JAHEBS010000165.1 GCA_024642145.1 Marivivens sp. | reverse complement strand
GCGCGAAGGGCAGGCTATGGCGGTCGAAGCCGCGTCTGGTACCGACTGGATGCTACGCTCGATCTCGGACGGCACTGCAAGAGGCGGTATTCTCTATAAGGCGCCCAAGGCGGGGCAAGATCGCCGCGCCGATCTGCCGGTGATCGGACCGGAAACCGCGCGTGGGGCGATCGCGGCCAGACTTGCCGGTGTGGTGATCGAGGCGGGGGGCGTGATGGTTCTGGATGCCGCCGAAACCGCCGCGCTTCTGGAGGACGCGGGGCTTTTTCTCTGGGTGCGCGAATGAAGGTCTTTGTCATCGCGGGCGAGGCCTCGGGCGACAGGCTTGGGGCCGCCCTGATGGCAGGGTTCAAGGTGCTGCGGCCCGATATCCGTTTTCAGGGCATCGGCGGGGTCGAGATGCAGGCGCAGGGGCTGAAATCCCTGTTTTCCATGCATGAACTCTCGGTCATGGGTCTGGTCGAAATCCTGCCCAAGTATTTCGCGCTCAAACGTCGCATCCGCCAGACGGCCGAGGCGATCATCGCGGCGCGGCCCGATGTGGTTGTGACCATCGACAGCCCCGATTTTTGCCTGCGGGTCGCCGCCTTGGTCAAAGCGGGCTCGGACATCCGCATTGTCCATTATGTGGCGCCCTCGGTCTGGGCATGGCGGCCAAAGCGGGCGCAAAAGATGGTGGGCAAGGTCGATCAGGTGCTGGCCCTTCTCCCCTTCGAGCCGCCCTATATGCAAGCGGTCGGCATTCCTTGCGATTTTGTCGGCCACCCCGTTGTGGCCGAACCCGTGGCAACCGCCGACGACGTTGCCGATTTTCGCCAGACCCATGACCTTGATGGCCCGATCCTGATGGTCTTGCCTGGATCGCGGCGTGGCGAAATTGCCCGTCTTGCGCCCCGTTTCGGCGTGGTGGTGGATCGCGTGACCAAGGCGATGCCCACGCTCAGGGTCGTCTTGCCTGTGGCGCCAGGGTTGGAGGATATGGTGACCGAGGCGGTCAGCCATTGGCACACCAAGCCGCTATTGCTGACACGGGCCTCTGGCTATGACAAACACGCAGCCTTTGCCGCCGCCGATTTCGCGCTGGCGGCCTCGGGCACGGTATCGCTGGAATTGGCGGCCGCCGAGACACCGATGATCATCGCCTATGACATGGCGCCCCTGTCACGGTTCCTGATTTCGCGTCTTTTGCGCGTCGATACGGTCACCTTGGTGAACCTTGTTTCCAACACCCGCGCGGTGCCCGAGTTTATCGGCAAGAACTGTCGCCCCGAGATGATTGCGCACGCGTTGATGCGTCTGATCGATCAGCCCCGCGCGCAGGACCCCGCGATGAAATTGACCATGGAACGACTGGGCCAAGGGCGGGAACCGCCTGGCCTGCGCGCGGCGCGGGCGGTCATGGCGCGGCTTTAGGCGCTGGCCACAGACCGCGCGAGCGCGCAGAACGCCTCAAGCCCGATTTGTTCGGCGCGCTCGGTCGGTGGTATTCCGGCTTCGGCCAGATGCGCCTCGATATCGGGCGCGACACCTTTCAACGCGGCCCGCAGCATCTTGCGGCGTTGGTTAAAGGCGGCCGCCACCACGCGGTTCAAGACCGCCGGATCGGCGGGATAGCGCGGCGCGGGCAGGGCAGTCATATGCACCACAGCCGACGATACCTTGGGTGGCGGCGTAAAGGCCTGCGGCGGCAGATCAATCACGATCCGCGCATCGGTTCGCCATTGTGCCAACAGGGCCAATCGCCCATAGGCCTTGGACCCCGGTTTGGCGGTGATACGCTCTGCGACCTCACGTTGGAACATCAACGTTAGGCTCTGCCAGAAGGGCGGCCATTCGGGCGGTGTCAGCCAACGCACCAACAACTCGGTCCCTACGTTATAGGGTAGGTTGGCGACGATGCGGATTGGCGGTGTCAGGCGGGTCAGCGGGTCGATGGCCAGCGCGTCGCCCTCGATCAGTTCCAGCCGTCCCGGATAGGCGGCCGCGATCTCGGCCAGCGCCGGCATGCAGCGCGGGTCCTTTTCCACCGCCAGCACGCGCCGCGCGCCCTCGGCCAATAGCCCCCGTGTCAGACCACCGGGGCCGGGCCCGACCTCGAGGATATCCGAACCGCTGAGGTCGCCCGCCGACCGCGCGATTTTGGCCGTCAGGTTGAGATCGAGCAGAAAGTTCTGACCCAGTGCCTTTTTGGCGGACAGCTGATGCGTGGCGATGACATCGCGCAGGGGGGGCAGGTTGTCGATGGCCATGGGTTACTCCTGTCGGGCCGCAGCCATGCGCGCAGCCATGCGGATCGCGGCAATCATCGAGGCGGGATCGGCAATCCCACGGCCCGCAATATCAAAGGCCGTGCCGTGGTCGGGCGAGGTGCGCACGAATGGCAGGCCGAGCGTGATGTTCACGCCGCCTGCAAAATCGATGGTCTTGATCGGGATCAGCGCCTGATCGTGATACATGGCCACCGCCGCGTCGTAGCGGGCACGGGCGGCCGCATGGAACATGGTATCGGCTGGCAATGGCCCCGCAAGGTCGAGCCCTTCGGCCCGCAAACGGTCAAGAAGCGGCGAGATCATCGTGATCTCTTGCTGGCCCATCTTGCCGCCTTCACCCGCGTGCGGGTTCAGGCCCGCCACGGCAAGGCGCGGCGATTTGATCCCGAAATCGCGGCTGAGTGCTGCCGCGGTAATGCGGATGGTCGTTTCAAGAAGCGCAGGCGTCAGCGCGGCGGAAACATCCGCCAGCGGAATATGGATGGTGACAGGCACCACCCGCAGCCCCTCGCAGGCCAGCATCATCACCACCGGCACGTCGCCCGCCAAGTGAGCAAGGTATTCGGTATGGCCCGGAAAGCCGAAACCGGCACCGTCGGCCAGCGCCTTTTTGGAAATCGGTGCGGTGCAGATCGCCGTCGCACGGCCTGTCTGGGTCAGGGCCACCCCCTCGGCGATGGCCTTGATCACGCCATGGGCATGGTCGGGATTGGGGGTGCCATGCGTCAGCGGGCCTGTCATGGGTCGCGGCAAAACCGGCAGCGCGCGGCGCGAAACCACGGGCGCGTCTTCGGGAGTCGCGGCAAGCCATGGCGTTCCCGCAGGCAAATGCGCGGGATCACCGATCCACAAAAGCGAAACCTCGTCCTTCAGCGCGGCCCAAGCCTTGGCCGCGACCTCGGGGCCGATGCCTGCGGGCTCGCCGCAGGAAATCACCACCGTCATGGCCGGCGGATCGTCGCGGCGGCGCGCAGGTCGGCCAGATAGGCATCTGCAAGGCCGGACAGGCGCTGCGCCAGAATCTGGCCGCGCACCGCGTTCCGGTCGACCGGTTCGGCGGAGGTCGGCGCACGACCGCAGAGCATCAGGAACAAAAGCGTCTGCCCATCGTTGCGCGTCAGCGCTGTCGAGACTTCGCCTTGGTCAAGGCGGGCCAACTCTGCCGCGATATCACGCGGGGTCGCGCCGATGCTTTCGGTGACCATGGTCAAACGGTCTTCGGGCAGGCCAAAGGCCTCGCCATAAAGGTCCATGCAATTCTTGGCGCGGTTCGCGATGGCGGCAGCCTCGGCCAAGGCCTCGGGGCTTTGACCGCCGGGCAGGGTAAGGATCGCATAGCTTACCGTCGAAGGGTCACGCGGGCGGCTGCCGGATTCGCGGATGTCGCGCAGTTGCAAAAGCGCGATACCGCCATTGATGGGCAGCGGTGGCGTCACCTGACCGACCTTGAGGTTCAAGAGCAGGTTGCGCAAACCTTCGGGATAGTTGGACACCGGCGCCCAATCGAGCGCACCGCCGTTTTGCGCCGTGGGCAGCGCCGATACTGCGGCAGCGGCAGCGGCGAAATCCTCAAAGCGGGTAAAGGCCGAAATCTCGCGGGCCTTGGCCATGACATCGGCCTCGGTCTCGGGCGTGGTCGGCATGATGATTTCTGACAGAAGCACTTGGAAACCGGCCGTATCGGCCGAGGCCATGCCGATTGCCGCGTCGATATCGGCGTCCGAGACAACGACCCGAGGACCAAAACGCCCCTCGACATAGGCTTTCCACGTCACACCGGAAATCACGAAATCGCGCAGGGTTTCAGAGGCAATACCCTGTTCGCCCAGACGCGCCAGAAACGTCTCGAGATCTAGGTTCGCGCGGGCGGCAAAATCGGACATGGCTTGTTGCAGGTTGGCCTCGTCCAGCCGCAGCCCAGCCGCGCGGATCACCTCGGCCTTGAGCCGATCGTCAATCAACTGTTCTTCGGCCTGCGCTTGCAGATCGCCCGACAGCCCGAAGGCCTGTAGCAGCAAGGCGCGCTGTTCCAGTTCGTACTGGCTGATGGCGCTGTCGTTGACAAAGACCACCGGCGAAAAGGCGCTGTCGGCAAAGACCGGGGCCGGGGTGAGCGCCAAGGCGGTCAGGGCAGCCAGCAACAGTGATTTCACACGCATTGTCTTACGTCCTCGTCAATTCGAACATTGCCGGCGCATGGTCTGTCCCTGCGCGGCGGCACCAAAGCCCAAGAGCTGGACACGCAGGCCAAAGCTGGTGCTTGGGTCCACGGTAATAGAAGATGTGTAACGGCGCGAGATGGAAAGGTCGACTGCCAGACACTCATTCTGCCAACCAAGGCGCAAAGCCGCGTTAGCAGGACGGGCCGCGGCCACATCATAGCGGCCATCAAAGCCCATTTTCCATTGATCGTTGATGCGCCAGTCACTGGCCAAGGTCCATTCAGACATGGGTGCTGTGCGGGACTCGGCCGGATCTATCGGCAAAAAGACATAGCTTGCCGCCAGATCGACATGGTCATTGCGCCACCTGATCCGCCCCTCGGTCTTGCCAAAGCCGTAACCCTGATCAATCAGCGTGCGCCCGTCGAAACTCAAACCGTCGCCCAGCGCAATGCGCCCCTGCAAAAGCCAATCCGACAAGGTGCCATCAAGGCCGGAGGACAGGTTGAAGTCAGCAGGCTGCAGGCGGACCACGCGCGCAAGGGCGACCGCGCCCACGACGTCGCCGGCAGTGAAGCTATAGCTGGTGCCCATGGCAAGGCGGGGTCCGTTTTCGCTCCGATCCTCGCCGGGAAAGCGCGTCAGGGCAAAGGCATTGCCCATATCGAACTCGGTCGACGGGCTGTCCTCGTCGGGCATGTCGCTGCCGTATCGCTGCGACCACGCCATGGCGATGACGGGTTCAATCACCGCATTGCCGGTTGTCGTCACCCGTTGGAAGGGCCAGCGCAGCGTCACTCCCGCCTGCGGTTCAGCCTTGTAACCCAAAAGGTCGAATGCCGGATCCTGCATCACCGCAAACCCGTCAATACCCAGACCCAGACCGCTGTCGATGACAAGGCCGGGTCCTGTGACGAACCGGCGGTGCCAATCCGCCGCAAAGCCCAAACGCAACAGATCGCGCCCATCCGGCCCCGGCGTGGTATCGGGGCGCCATGCGGCGTCGATGGTGCTGGACAGGGTCAGGGCGCCCCCGATCCCGGGCCTGAACCGCCGTTCGACGCGGCCATCCACGATAACAGGGGGCAACGTCAACGCGTCTTCGCCTTCACGCAGCGACTGATAGAGATCAAAGTTCAACGCCATCAGGCTGCGGTCGCGGGTGCGGGTCAGATGCGCGCCGCTGATCAGGCGGTCGACGTCCGAATACCCATAGTCCAGCAAGTAGGCACGGTCTGAGGTCAGCCGCAGCGCCAGCCCGAGCTTGAAATTGTCTGCCAGATCAAATCCGGCATCGGCAAAGACATAGGCCCGTAACTGCCCCGGCAACAATCGGTCCTGCGTTAGTGCCCCGTTCAACTCCAGATCGCCATTTGCATAGGCCTGCCGGTAGCGCAGTTCTAATGTGCTGGTGATCGGCGAGATAAATGGCGTGAGCGTCAAATCACGGTTGTCGCCCAGCACGATGAAA
>JAHEBS010000164.1 GCA_024642145.1 Marivivens sp. | reverse complement strand
ACGCGCGAACCTGAGGCTGATCGAGCCTGCGCCACCCCCTGCCGGTCGCGCGCCCGTGGCCGGGCGCCAACTCAGGGGTTTTCGCATGTTTCGGCGCAAGACCCACGCCCGCCCTCAGCCTGCCAAGCCACCGGCCCGCACCAGCGTGACGGGACGTGTCACAAGGGCGGTGGGGCGGCTTGTCCTGCGCTTTCTCCGCCGACCTGACGCGCCACGTCTGATTGCCACGGCAGTGCTGGCCTTTCTTGTCTTCACTTGGCCGGGCCGCGTCGTCGGGCTCGCGGTGACCGCAGCCTTGGCGCTGATGGCGCTCTATATGGCCATTGGCTATGACCGCTTGGCCGAGTGGATCTATCATCGCTACCTCAAGATAAAGGCGCGCGACCCAGAGCGCGCCGAGGCGCTGCGCCTGCGCGCGGTAGCCATCACCAAAAGGCTTGAACACTGGACCTCGCGCTTGCCGCAAAGCTGGACGCAGGGGCTTTATCTGCCCGAGTTCGAAGAACCGCAGCCGCTATCGGGCAAGATGCTTGACGACCCATTCGACAAGCTCGCGCGCCAAGCGGGCCAAACGCCGCAAACCGAGGCCTAGGCCCCGATCAAATCCAAGAGTGCCTTGGCTGCCAACTGTTCGGCGGTGCGCTTGGACGTGGCAACCGCGTTGGCGGTTTTCCCGTCTGCCAGCCGCACTTCGACGGTAAAGACAGGCGCGTGATCGGGACCCTCGCGACCCGTTTCCACATAGGCCGGCGGTGACATGCCGCGTGCTTGGGCCCACTCCTGCAAGGTGGTCTTGGGGTCGCGGGCATCGGCATCCACGCTTTCAAGGCGCGCGGACCAAAGCTGCAAGATCACCGCGCGTGCCGCCTCGAAACCGGCGTCCAGATAGATCGCGGCCAGAACCGCCTCCATCGCATCGGCCAAGAGCGCCTCTTTGCGCCGCCCGCCGGACTTCATTTCGGATCGGCCAAGACGAAGCACAGCGCCCAGATCAATCTCGCGCGCGACCTCGGCACAGGTTTCCTTGCGCACCAGCGCATTGAACCGCGGGGCCAAGGTGCCTTCGGCAGCGCCCTTGTCATTGCGAAACAGCGCCTCGGAAATCGACAGGCCCAGCACACGGTCGCCCAGAAACTCGAGCCTTTGGTTATGTTCGCGCGAGGGCGAACCCATCGACGGGTGGGTGAGCGCCTGCAGCAACAACGCGGGGTTGGCAAAGCGGTGACCCAGACGGTCGGAAAATGCGGTGACTTCGGCCGAGATTTTCAATGAACTGCCCTCAACATGCGGCCCATACGCCATGTCCAGACCTGCCATGCGCTGGTTCCGCTATAGGAATAGAAGATACGGCCCGCGCGGCCAACCACGGCGGCGTCAGCGATCAACCCTGCTCCACCTGCCGAGGCAGCAATACGGCTGTCCGCCGCATTGTCGCGATGATCACCCAGCACGAACAGCTGTCCCTGCGGCACGGTTACAGGCTCGGTATTGTCGAACGTCGCCACGTTGGAATCCAAAATCATATGCGCACGACCGTCGGGCATGGTTTCGCGCCGCGCAAGGTTTTCGCAAGTCGCGCCTTGGCCGACCGAGCCATTGGCGCAGAACGGCAACAGCCTGAGGGGACCTTCGGGTGCCATGGTTTCACGAAAGAACCCGTCTGCGGTCTGTGGCAGGGCCACGCCGTTCAGCCAGACCACCCCGTCTTTCATCTGCACGCTATCGCCGCCCATACCGATCAAGCGCGCGACCGAGGGGGCCCCATTTTCTTTGCGATAGACAATGACATCGCCGCGCGTGACCCTGCCGGATTGCCCCACCATCAGCACATCGCCGATCAAAAGCGTTGGTTTCATCGAACCCGAGATCACAAGCATGGGCTGCCAGAATACCGTGCTGGCCGCGATCAGGGCTGTGACGACCGCCAACGCAAACCCGACCCGCCGTAGCTCGCCCTGACCCGCGCGGCGGGCAGGCATGGATCGGCCAAAGATCAGGAACAGGGCCAACAAAACCCCTGCGTAGGGCAGGGCCATGACCCATATCCACCAGCCGCTGCGCCCCAGATCGTTCAGCCTGCGCAACCCGTGGCCCAACGCCGGCACAAAAAGCACCGACGCGATCAGGATCAGGGCGATTTCGACGCCGCGCGGCAACTGGGCGGTCTGGCGTGACCACAGGACCAAGGCCGCAGGCAGGGCGGCAAAGGCTAAAGCCAACGCAAACGTCAGCCGACCCGAGCGCCCGTACCAATCGAAACCTGCAACAAATCCGCGAACGGGATTAGGTCGCTGCGCCACTCGCCGTTCCTTTAGTCAACGGCCTTGAAGAACCGGTCCATGCGCCAAGTCCAGAAGTAGAGCATCGAACGGCCTGCCGAAGAAAAGATGATGCGGTCGGCACGACCTTCGAGGTTGTCAAAGGGCACCATACCCACGCCGCCGTCAAAGCCACCCTGCGGAACGCGGCTGTCTTTGGAGTTGTCGCGGTTGTCACCCATGAAGAAGAAATGGCCCTCGGGCACGACAAAGACGCCGGTGTTGTCGAGCGGCTGGTTGCCGATATTGAGGATATCGTGGACCACCGGATCACCGCCGTCCGAGGCGGGCAGCGTTTCGATGGCGCGCTCTTTGACACACTCTTGGCCACCGGGCACATAGCCGGTCGGCGCGGTCGAATTGGCGCAACGCGGGATAAAGCCCTGCGGGCCCTGCTGTTCGCTGATTTCGGTAAAGTTGCCTGCGGGCTCGACCACAACCGGCGTGTCGTTGATATAAAGCAGCCCGTCCTTCATCTGGATCCGGTCACCCGGCAAACCGATCAGGCGCTTGATGTAATCCTCGCCCGATGTGGGGTGACGGAATACCACGACGTCGCCGCGCTTGGGCTCGCGCTCGAAGATCCGGCTATGGTCAGAGGTCTTGAGAAAGCCGCAGAAATCCTCGGCAGAGATGTCGATGCCAAGCCGTGCAATACGGATCGAGGGGCAGGACGCATAGGAATAGCCGTAGGCCATCTTGTTGATGAACAGGAAATCCCCGATCAGCAGCGTGTCTTTCATCGACCCCGAGGGGATCCAGAATGGCTGAAACAGGAAAGTGCGGAACACGCCCGCAATCAAGAGCGCGTAGACCACGGTCTTGACGGTTTCCTTGGTGCCTTCCCAGAACTTGTTCGGGGTGGTCTCGAGCGGGCTGTTCATCTGTCTTCCCTCGTGTGGTCGGGCGCTACATGGAAGGCGCCGCGCGGGCTGTCAAGCAAAGCCCTTGGAATCTGACGTTTCCGGCGGTTTGGGGCGCGCCTCGATCACCACAAAGGCCTGCGCCCATGGGTGATCATCGGTCAAGGTGACGTGGATGATCGCCTCGTGGCCTGCCGGCGTCATCTGGGCCAGCCTTTCGGCCGCCCAGCCTGTGACATGCATCACCGGCTGGCCGCTGCGCAGATTGGTCACGGCCATGTCTTTCCACGCGATTCCCATGCGCAAGCCGGTTCCCAAGGCCTTGGAACAGGCCTCTTTCGCGGCCCAGCGCTTTGCATAGGTGGCGGCAATGGCGCGGGGACGACTTGCAGCTTTGCGCTGTTCCCAGTCGGTAAAGACGCGGTCGCGGAAACGGTCCCCGAAACGGGCGAGCGTGCGCTCGATCCGTTCGATGTTGCACAGGTCAGTGCCAACCCCAAGTATCATCCGGCCCTCTCGCGCGTCATGCCTTGGCCGAGAAGTCGCACGCCTGCCGGCTTTTGGCAAACCGGATCGGGCAAACACATTTTTGTGAGCCCGCGCGATTCACGCCCCGCCTTGATCCTGCGCAAGGCGGCGAAGGGGCCTTGGGCGCATTATTCACGAACCGAAAAAATGGCGCCAAGGCGCAGAAAGGTCTCTCAAGATGGTTATCGATTTCAAGACAACGGGCTTGGCCGTCGCATTCGGACTCGCCGCAAGCTTTGCACTGGCCGACGAGGCTGGGACCACCGTCAATGTCTCGCTCTGGGACAGTGGCGACAATGCCATGGAACATCTGATGGATGGCCCGAATCTGGGCATGGCTCTGGGCGGCGATATGACCTTGGCGACCATGGGCATTACCCCTGATCAGACAACCGTGTCCGCAGGCGAAGTGACCTTTGTCGTCACCAACGACTCGACATGGATGATCCATGAAATGATCGTCGCGCCCGTCGCGGACGTGAACACGCCGCTGCCCTATAGCGACGACGCAATGGATGTGGACGAAGACGCCGCTGGCGCGCTGGGCGAGGTTCCGGAAACCGATCCGGGCATGTCGGGCAGCGTGACCTTCCACCTCTCGCCCGGCACCTACATTCTGTTCTGCAATATCCCCGGCCACTACGCGATGGGGATGTGGACCACGATCACCGTCACTGAATAATCCTGTGAGGATATAGTGCGGGGTCTAGCGGCCCCGCGCTTCATCCATCAGACGCCGCATTTCCGCAATCGCAGGCGCCAATCCGCGAAAGATCGCCTCTCCAATCAGGAAATGCCCGATGTTGAGTTCCATCACTTCCGGCAAAGCGGCAATGGGCTGCACCGTGTCATAGGTCAGCCCATGGCCCGCGTGGACCTCGAGCCCAAGTCCATGCGCATAGGCCGCCATATCCGTCAGGCGGGCCAGTTCGGCGTCGCGCTGGTCGAAATGCCCTTCGGCGTGGAAATCGCAATAGGCGCCGGTATGCAGTTCGATCACCTGTGCGCCGATGCGCGCGGCAGCCTCGATCTGGCGGGCATCGGCGGCGATAAAGATCGACACACGGCAGCCGGCTTCGCGCAGGGGTGCGATGAAATGGGCCAGACGGTTCTCTTCGCGCGCGACTTCCAGCCCGCCTTCGGTCGTCCGTTCCTCGCGTTTTTCAGGGACAATGCACACCGCATGCGGCCGATGCCGCAATGCAATGGCCTGCATTTCGGCGGTGGCGGCCATTTCGAAATTCAGTGGCGTGGTCAGCGCAGCCATCAGCCCGTCGATATCGGTATCCGAGATATGTCTGCGGTCCTCACGCAGATGCGCGGTGATGCCGTCGGCGCCAGCCTGTTCCGCCAGTTTGGCGGCCCGCACCGGATCGGGATAGGCCGAACCACGCGCGTTACGCACGGTTGCAACATGGTCGATATTCACACCAAGACGCAGTTTGCCCAGCGGCATGGAAAACTCCTCAAGACCCTTTGAACCGAGTCCTACCGACGCTTGCGTGGCTTGTCACCAACCCCCGCGCCGCCTTCCAGCCGCTGCAGGCGTGACCGCAGCCGTTTGCGCCGCGTGTTCTGGTAGGCGCGTATCAGCGGCAGAGCCAGAACATAGCAAACCCCTGCCGAAACCAGCCCCGGAATAATGCCGCCCACCAGATAGGGCAGGAACACGGCCTCGTAGAAAATGCCCAACCCGTGCCAATCGGCATGGGCCGGCGTAAAGGCCGCGATCAGGTTGTGCCAAAGATCAGCCGCAGCGGCGGAAAAGGCCTCGCCAAACCCGTGTTCCATTTCGGGCTGTGGTTTGCGGCCCAAAAGGATGTGACCCGTTTTCAGCGCCACAACGCCAATCGGGACATAGGTCAGAGGATTGCCGAAAAAGGTGCCCAAAAGCGAGCTGATGATGTTGCCACGGAAAATCGCGGCCAAGGCGGCGGCGATCAGAAAATGCAGGCCGTAAAACGGGCTCCATGCCGCGATGACGCCAGCGGCCAGCCCGCGCGAGATGCGTTCGGGCGTATCGGGCAAACGACGCAACCGGTGTTTGACGTATTCAAACGCCCGTCGCCAACCACCGCGCGGATAAAGCACCTCCGCCAGCGTGCGCAGAACCGAGCGTCTGTCTCTACGTTTGAACACCACTTGCCGTCTTGCCTTCCTGCTGCGTTGACTGCGCGGGGATGCCGCGCTTGGGGTCACGGAGCCGTTCGATGGACGAGACGTTGCTCTC
>JAHEBS010000021.1 GCA_024642145.1 Marivivens sp. | reverse complement strand
CCGGTGTGGGCTGCGCATCAGGCACGCGATGATTACTGGAAACACGGTTCGATTTGCGAGGATTGGGACGCGGTTCAGGTGCCGGTTCTGGCCTTTGGCGGCTGGGCCGACAACTACATGAACACGGTTTCCCATCTGGTGGAAAACCTCGGGGTCCCCGCCAAGGGCATCGTCGGGCCATGGGTTCACCAATACCCGCATACCGCAGTTCCCGGCCCGCGTATCGGGTTCTTGCAAGAGGCCCTGCGCTGGTGGGACCGCTGGCTCAAGGACCTGCCCAACGGGGCCGAGAACGACCCCGCCTATCGCGCCTTTCTGCGCGACAGTGCCCCACCTGACGCCAGCGCGCCCGAATTGCCGGGAATTTGGCTGGCCGAGACGGCTTGGCCTTCGCCGCGTGTGGCTACATCGGTGTTGCAACTGTCGGATGCAGGGCTTGGCATCGCCGGCCCGCTTGACCGCGTTGTCGCGACGCCGCAACATCTGGGCCTGCACGCGGGCGAGTTCTTTCCCATGGGGCTGAACGCCGAGATGCCCGGCGATCAGGCACCTGACGACGCGATGTCTGTCTGTTTCGATACCGCCCCGCTGACCGCACCTATGGCGCTCTTGGGCGCGGCGGTGCTGGAGCTGACCCTGAGCAGCGATGTGCCGCGGGCCAATCTGATTGCGCGGCTTTGCGACGTGGCACCTGACGGCTCGTCGGTGCGGATCTGCCACGGGATGTTGAACCTGTGCCACCGCGACAGCCCAGAGTGGCCTTGCGACCTGATTCCGGGTCAAGCGGTGTCGGTCAGGCTGACGCTGGATCAGACAGGTTACCGGCTGGCCGCGGGCCACCGCTTGCGGCTTGCCTTGTCCAATACCTATTGGCCCTTTGTCTGGCCCGCCGCCGAGATAGCGCGCCTGCATCTGACCGAGGGGCGGTTGAACCTGCCCGTCCATGAGGGTGCCGAGGCCGATGAGTGGCAGTTTCCACCCGCCGAGACCGCGCGCCCCGCAAATCTGCATCAAAGGCGGGCGGGGGCGGCCGCGCGGCGCATCGAAGAAGATCTATTGACCGGCTGCAAGACGCTGATTGTCGAGGATGATCTGGGGGAAACCGAAAACGGCGATCACGGCCTGATCACGGGCGAGACCATGCGCGAACGCTGGACCATTCACCCGCAAGACCCGCTTTGCGCCTCTTGTGACATCTATTGGGAACAACGCCTTAGCCGTGGCGGATGGTCGGTCAGAACCGAGGCGACCACGCGGATGACCGCCGAAAAAGGGCGCCTGCGGATGCAAGCCAAAGTTGTAGCATTTGAGGGGGAAACCCAGATTTTCGAAAGAGAGTTCGATGAATACGTCGAACGAATCCACCTGTGATCGCATAGAAGTGTTGCCCACTATCGCGTTTCGGCGTTACTGATTCATCAATCAACAAAAACTACTAACCGGGAGAAAAGCATGAATAACGAACTGAACTATCTGCTGGGGCAGGTGGCCAAGGGTCGGGTCAGCCGCCGTACCTTCATGGGACGTGCCGGCGCGCTTGGCATGAGCGCCGCGATGGCCAACACCATGTTTGCCAACTCTGCCGCAGCCCAGACCCCCGTCCGGGGCGGCCTGTTGCGCGCTGGTCTGCAAGGCGGCGAGAGCACCAACACGCTCGATCCCGCGCTGGCGGCCTCGGAAGTGCCTTTTACCGTCAACATGACTTGGGGCGAGACCCTCGTCGAGGTTGATGCCGAAGGTAACATCGGGATGCGTATCGCCGAGGAAATGTCCTCGACGCCGGACGCAAAGAGCTGGACCTTCAAGATCCGTTCAGGCGTTGAATTCCACAATGGCAAGACCGTGACCGCCGATGACGTGCTGGCCACGCTGCAGCGCCACACCGACGAAAACTCGCAGTCGGGTGCCCTTGGTATCGTGCAGGGCATCGAGACGATGGAGGTCAACGGTGACTCGATCACGCTGAACCTGCATACCGCCAACGCCGACCTTCCCTATCTGATGGCCGACTATCACCTGATGATCCAGCCGAACGGCGGCAAGGATGATCCGGCGGCCGGCATCGGCACCGGCGCCTATAAGGTTGTCGTCAACGAGCCGGGCGTGCGTCACGGTTTTGAGCGCAACCCCAACTACTGGGATAACGACCGCGGCTATGCCGATCAGGTCGAAATCCTTGTGATCAACGACAACACCGCCCGCGTTGCCGCGCTGCAATCGGGTCAGGTCCATATGATCAACCGTCTGGACCCCAAGATCATCGACCTCTTGAAGCGTGACCCCAACGTCTCGATCCAGAACGTGCCGGGCCGTGGCCACTATGTGTTCATCATGATGGTCGACACCGCGCCTTTCGATAACCGCGATCTGCGCATGGCACTGAAATATGCCATCAACCGTCAGGAAATGGTCGACAAGATCCTTGGCGGCTACGGCACGGTTGGTAACGACTTCCCGATCAACTCGGCCTACCCGCTGTTTGACAGCTCGATCGAGCAGCGCGAATACGATCCGGAAAAGGCCGCCTTCCACTACAAGGCCTCGGGTCACGACGGTTCGCCGATCATTCTGCGCACCGCTGGCGGCGCCTTCCCGGGCGCGGTCGAAGCAGCCCAGCTGTTCCAGCAATCGGCGCAGGCCGCGGGCGTGCCGCTTGAAGTCAAGCGCGAGCCCGATGACGGCTACTGGTCGAACGTCTGGAACGTCCAGCCCTTCTGCGCCTCGTATTGGGGTGGCCGTCCGGTGCAGGACCAGATGTACTCGACCGCCTACCTGTCGACGGCGGAATGGAACGACACGCGCTTTAAGAACGAGCAGTTCGACAACCTGCTGCTCGCTGCGCGCGCCGAACTGAACCAAGACGTCCGCAAGCAGATGTACTCGGACATGGCGCATATCCTCCGCGACGAGGGTGGCCTCATCAACCCGATGTTCAACGACTTTGTTGATGCGACCAGCAACAACCTCGGCGGCTGGACCAAGGACCCGAACGGCGAACAGATGAACGGTCTGGCACTGCAAAAGTGCTGGCTGAACGCCTGATCCAGCCAGAGGGATGGTTCATCCGATCATAAGACTGGTGGTCCAGCGCATTGCGCTGGGCCTCCTTCTGCTCCTCGCCGTATCGATCCTTATTTTCGGCGGAACCCAGCTGTTGCCGGGTGACGTCGCACAGGCGATCCTCGGTCAATCCGCCACCCAGCAGGCCCTAGCCAACCTGCGCGAGCAGATGGGGCTCAACGATCCCGCGCTCGTCCGCTACTGGAACTGGCTCTGGGGCATTTTGCACGGCGATCTGGGCACTGCGCTGACCAACGGTCATGACATCGCGACCGATCTGGGAAAGCGGTTTGCCAATACACTTTTCCTCGCCTTCTGGGCTGCCGCCATTTCGGTGCCGCTGGCGATCATTCTGGGCCTTGTCGCCGCCCGTTATGCGGGGCGCTGGCCGGACAAACTGATTTCCGGCATCACGCTGGCCACGATTTCGCTGCCTGAATTCGTGGTGGGCTATATCGCCATGTATCTGCTGGCGGTGAAATTCCGGCTTTTGCCATCGGTTTCGATGATCTTTGACGGCATGACCCTTGGGGCCAAGCTGCACGCGATCATGCTGCCGGTGCTGGTTCTGGTTCTTGTGGTGCTGGCGCATATGATGCGGATGACACGCGCCGCGATCCTCAACGTCATGCAATCGGCCTATGTCGAAACTGCCGAACTAAAAGGCATATCGCCTGGCCGCGTGATCTGGCGGCATGCGCTGCCCAATGCGATCGCGCCGGTTGTCAACGTGGTGATGCTGAACCTTGCCTATCTGGTCGTGGGTGTGGTCGTGGTCGAGGTGGTCTTTGTCTACCCTGGCATGGGCCAGTATCTGGTTGACCATGTGGCCAAGCGCGACCTGCCGGTGGTGCAGGCCTGCGGCATGGTTTTTGCTGCCGTCTATATCGGGTTGAACATCCTTGCGGATGTGATCTCGATCCTTGCTAACCCCAGACTGAGGCACCCGAAATGATCCGGATACCGCCCTCAGCCCTTTTGGGGCTGGTCATGACCGGCGCGTTCTTTTTCGTCGCCATTTTCGCAGATTTCATAGCGCCTTATCCTTTGGCCGCGGTTGTGGGCGGGGTCTGGGATCCCAGTTCGTCCGAACACTGGCTGGGCACCGATTCCATCGGGCGCGATTTGATGAGCCGCATGATCTACGGTGGCCAGACCACCATCAAGATCGCCACCTTGGCCACCATTGTCAGCTTTGGTCTGGGTTCGGTCCTCGGCTTTACGGCCGCGACCGTGGGCGGCTGGGTCGATCAGGCCTTGTCGCGATTTGTCGATCTCTTGATGTCGATCCCGTCACTGATCCTTGCGCTGGTTGTCCTGTCGGTGATGTCGGTCAACGAGTTGACGCTGATCCTTGTGATGGGTCTGCTGGACGCGACGCGCGTTTTCCGCCTGAGCCGCGCCGTGGCCGTGGACATCACCGTGATGGATTATGTCGAGGCCGCGCGATTGCGGGGCGAGGGCACTGGTTGGATCATTTTCCGTGAAATCCTGCCTAATGCCTTGTCGCCCTTGGTCGCCGAACTGGGTCTGCGGTTCATTTTTGCCGTGTTGTTCATCTCGACGCTTTCGTTCCTCGGGCTTGGCGTTCAGCCGCCCGGTGCGGACTGGGGCGGCATCGTCAAGGAAAACTCGGCCGGTCTGGTCTATGGCATCCCCGCGGCACTTGCGCCCGCGGTCGCCATCGCGGTGCTGGCGATTTCGGTCAACCTCGTGGCGGACTGGGTGCTGAACCGCACCACCAGCCTGAAAGGAGGCCGTGGTGCCTGATCCCATCCTGTCGATCCGCAATCTCAAGATCGAAGCGACGGTCTATCCGCCCGATGCGCCGCCGCATGACGTGGTCATTGTCGATGGCGTCTCGCTGGATCTGCAAAAGGGCAAGGTGCTTGGCCTGATCGGTGAATCCGGTGCGGGCAAATCCACCATCGGTCTATCGGCCATGTCCTACGGCCGTGGCGGCGTGCGCCTGACGGGCGGCGAGGTCATGCTCAATGGGCGCGAAATCCGATTGGCCAACGCCAAGGCGCTGCGCAGCCTGCGCGGGCGCGAGGTGACCTATGTCGCTCAGTCGGCGGCTGCGGCGTTCAATCCGGCGCTGACACTGATGGATCAGGTGGTCGAGGCGACCCTGCGCCACGGGCTTGCCACGCGGTCCGAGGCCGAGGCGCGCGCGGTGAAACTGTTCCGCAAGCTGGGCCTGCCGGACCCCGACAATATCGGCAAACGCTATCCCCATCAGGTTTCGGGCGGGCAGTTGCAGCGGGTGATGACCGCCATGGCGCTCTGTCCAGAGCCGAGCCTTGTGGTTTTTGACGAACCTACGACCGCGCTTGATGTGACCACACAGATCGACGTGCTGGCGGCGATCAAAGAGGCGATCCACGACACCGGCGTTGCCGCGCTTTACATCACGCATGATCTGGCCGTCGTGGCGCAGGTCAGTGACGACATCATGGTTCTGCGTAACGGCAAGACCGTGGAAACGGGGGTCGTGCGTCAGATCATCGACGATCCGCACGAAGACTATACCCGCGCGCTGGTCTCTGTCCGGTCGATCGACCACGAAGAAAAGGCCAAGGCCGAACCGGTTCTGCGCGTCGATGGCGTGACTGCGCGCTATTCGGGCACCAGTTTCGATGTGTTGTCGGATATCAACGTCGATCTGGCCCCGGGACAGACGCTGGCGGTGGTGGGCGAAAGTGGCTCGGGCAAATCCACGCTGGCGCGCGTGATTACCGGTCTCTTGCCGCCACGCGCAGGCAGTATCCATTTCAATGGCCGCGATCTGACGCCTGATCTGAAGAGCCGCACCAAGACCGACCTGCGCGAATTGCAGATGATCTATCAGATGGCCGATGTTGCCATGAACCCGCGCCAGACCGTTGGCACGATCATCGGGCGCCCGCTCGAGTTCTATTTCGGTCTCAGGGGCGAGGCCAAGCGCAAGCGGGTGCAGGAGCTGCTTGACCAGATCGAGATGGGCAAAGGTTATATCGACCGCTATCCGGCCGAGCTTTCGGGCGGCCAGAAACAGCGGGTCTGTATCGCCCGCGCGCTGGCGGCCAAGCCGCGGTTGATCATCTGTGACGAGGTGACTTCGGCGCTCGACCCCTTGGTCGCGGACGGGATCTTGCGGCTGTTGCTGGAACTGCAGGCCCAAGAAAACGTAGCCTATCTGTTCATCACCCACGATCTGGCGACGGTTAAGGCGATTGCCGACAGCATTGCGGTGATGTTCAAGGGCAAGGTGGTCCGCTATGGATCCAAGAGCGAGGTGCTCGCGCCACCCTTTGACGATTACACAGACCTGTTGCTGTCGTCGGTTCCCGAAATGCGTCTTGGCTGGCTGGAAGAGGCGATTGCAGGGCGAAGAATGGCGTCTGCGGGCAACTGACCTGACGTAAACACGCTGTGAGCCCGTTGATCGTCTTGCGCTGCTCGGACTAATGTGAGCGCCAAAGATCAACGGGAGTTTTCCATTATGAAGCGACTTGCCCTGCTTGCCCTTGCCGGGTTCGCTGCCCCGGCCGCGGCTGAAACCTTTTTCGTTTTGCCCGGCCCGGACGCCGAAACGCAACTGCAAGAAGCCCTGATCCTTGCCCAGCCTGGCGATACCGTGCGCCTTGGCGTGGGTGAGTTTGATATGCGCAACGGGTTGTCGCTGGACAACGACGATGTGACCATCGCCGGCGCCGGCATGGATCAGACAGTGCTGTCGTTCCGCAACCAGACCGGCGGCGGCGAAGGCCTGCTGGTGACGGGTAACGGCGCGATCCTCAAGGATTTCGCAATCGAGGATACCGCAGGCGATGGCGTCAAATCCAAGGGCGTCGACGGCATTGCCATGCTGCGGATGCGCGTCGAATGGACCCGTGGCCCTAACCCCGAAAACGGCGGTTACGCCTTCTATCCGGTGCAATCGCACAACGTGCTGATTGACGGCGTCGTTGCCATCGGCGCCTCGGACTCGGGTATCTATGTAGGCCAGTCGCAGGACATCATCGTGCGCAACAGCCGCGGCGAATACAACGTGGCGGGTCTCGAGATCGAGAACAGCTATCGCGCCGACGTCAATGACAACATCTTGACCAACAACACGGGCGGCATCCTTATTTTCGACCTTCCCGATCTGCCGCAACAGGGTGGTCACGACATTCGCGTGTTCAACAACCATTCGTTCCACAACGCGACGCAGAACTTTGCCCCCGAGGGCAATATCGTGGGTATCGTCCCCACCGGCACCGGCATGCTGATCATGGCCAACCATGACGTCGAGGTGTTCGGCAATACGTTCGAGGACAACAAGACCGTCAACTTGGTGATCGCCTCCTACGTTGAGGAGACCGATGATCCCAATTACAACAAGCACCCCGCCCGTCTGCACATCCACGACAACACGTTCGGCACCGGCGGCTTTGAACCTGACACCGGCGAATTCGGGACGATCATGAAGGATATCTTCGGCGTGCCAATCCCGCAGATCGTTTTTGACGGCGTGATGCCGCTGGCGCGCTATTTCACCATCGGCTCTGCCGCGGGCGACAAGCACTCGATCCACGACAACATCAACAACAGTGACAACCAGCTTTATGGCAACGCCGACTTCATCGGTTGGTTCGGTCTGCCGCGCTGGCTGCACTCGATGTCGAACAACGTGGCCGAGCATCACGCCGAACTCGACCCGATCGCGCCCGCCGTGGTGACGATCCGCGGGATGGATGTGAACGACACTTCGGTCTGGAAAGAATGAAAAAACTTCTACTCGCTCTGATTGCGGCGGCCTCACCGGCCGCCGCAGACGTGAATACCGATGCGGTGATGGCCTCGCGCCCGCCCGCGCATCTGTCCGATTTCGGCTTTTTCGACGATCTGGCCACGATGACGCCCGCCACGGGTGTCACGCCTTACGAAATTGCCTCGGCGCTATTCACCGATTACGCGGAAAAGCAGCGCTGGATCTACACGCCCGCACCGGCCCCCTATAGCACCGAGGGTGCGCTTGATTTCCCCGTAGGGGCGGCGCTGATCAAGCTGTTCCATTATGGTGACAACCTGATCGAGACGCGCGTTCTGCTGCACCAAGAGGCAGGCTGGAAGGCCTATGCCTATCTCTGGAATGCCGACCACACGGACGCTGACCTTAAACTTGCTGGCGCGGATCTGGCGGTCGATACGCCGCATGGCACGATCAGCTATCACGTGCCGAACGTGAACCAGTGCAAGGGTTGCCACGTTGATAACGCCGGCAATTTTAGCCCCATCGGCCCCAAGATCCGTAACTTGAACGTGGCTGACCAATTGCAGCGCTTTGTCACGCTGGGTGTCTTGGCCGAGGCTCCGGCCGATGCGCCCGCGATGCCCAACTATATGGATGAAACCGTGCCTTTGCCGGAACGTGCGGCGGCCTATCTGGATATCAACTGCGCGCATTGTCACGCGCCAGGACATCCGGCCGATACGTCGGGCCTCTATCTCAACTGGGAAGAGGATCGCCCCGTCCACCGTGGCATCGGCAAGCATCCGACCGCTGCGGGACGTGGTTCTGGCAATCTGGACTATGACGTTGTTCCGGGTGATCCTGACGCTTCGATCATCGTTTATCGCATCTCTTCGGTCGATCCTGGCGTTATGATGCCGGAATTGGGCAGGACGATTGTCCATGCCGAGGGTGTACAATTGATCCGGGACTATATCGCATCGCTTTCGGAGTAAGATCTTGCGCAAACTTCTCGTGATTATTCTCGACGGGGTTCCCTACCGGAATTGGCGTCGGCTCTTCGGCAATCTCGAGGGCTGGGTGCAATCAGGAGAAGCGCAGGTCTGGAAAATGCGCTCGGTGCTGCCGTCGACATCGGCCTGTTGCTACGCGTCGATCCACACGGGCGTCCCGCCGCAGGTCCACCACATCTGGGACAATGCCGACATTCGACGGCTGGAAATGCCCGATGTGTTTTCGGAATTGACCAAGGCCGGTCGCAAGACGGGCGCGGTGACGCATAGCTACTGGTCCGAGTTCTTTAACCGCGCGCCGTTCGATGTGGTCCGCGACATCGAATATGACGAGCCCGAGGGCCCGATCACCCACGGCCGTTTCCACACGATGCATGGCTATGGCCACGACAACCAGATGACGCCCGCAGACTATGACCTTTTCGGCACGCTGACGCGACTGGCCGAGGTCAAGGGCATCGACTACGGCATTTTGCACACCTGCACGCTCGACAGCATGGGACACCGCTTTTTCCATGACTGCACCGAGATGGACAACGCCTGCGGGACCATGGATGGCACGCTTGCGCCCTTTGTCCGGCGCTGGCGTGACGCGGGATACGAGGTGATTGTGACCGCAGACCATGGGCAGGACGACCGTGGCCACCACGGCGGCACGGGCGAGTCGCAGCAGGATTTTGCCTTTTACTATTTCGGCACCGCACAGGGCCCTTCGCCCGACACGCTGCTTGACCAACTGGCGCTGGCCCCCACGATCCTGAACCTGATGGGCGTGCCAATTCCCGCGACGATGAAAGCGCGGCCGTTTCTTGCCTGACCTAGCCTAGGACGGCGCGGGTCAAGGCCCCGTCGGGTCGGGCAAGGCTTTCGATGACATTGAAATGATGCTTGCCGGGTTCGATCGTCAGTTCGGCCCCCCAAGCGTTGGCAAGCCATTGCGACTGATCAATGAAAGCAGGACGTTCATCGCCGCCGACCCAGACATGGATCGGGGCTGTCGGGCGGTGGTTGATAGGGCTTTCGCTGGCCGCTTCGGCGTTATCGAGGCGCAGATCGGCATTCATGCTAGTGTCCATCAACGGTTCCAGATCCGCCAGAGCAGAAATGGGCACCACAAGGCGCAGACGGGTGCGCCAAGCCGGATTGCGGTCGTCGCAGGCCATGCGTGCGACCAGATGCCCGCCCGCCGAATGGCCAGACAGCCGGATTGGTCCTGCCACAAGATCTGCGGCCACGGAAATGGCGGCCTCGACCTCGTCGGTTATGCCCGCGATCCGGTTTTCGGGGCAGAGCGTGTAAGAGGGCACCGCCACCGCCCAGCCATGGGCCAGCATGCCGCCGGCCAGATGCGACCAGCTGTCCTTGTCGAACAGGTGCCAATAGCCACCGTGGACAAACACGAATAGCCCGCGCGGCGGTCCCTTGGGGCGAAACAGGTCCATGACCTGACGCGCGCCTTTGCCGTAGCGCATAATCTCGGGTGGATTCGCGGCGCGAAATGTCTGCGCGGCCTGAGTCCAGATAGCAACAAAGCCTTCCCCGTTTGGGATATAGGCGGCGTTGGCGTAGGCTTGATCATTGCGCAACTGGACATACTCCTTTTTGACCGGAAAGTCTGGACGCCCCTTGGGCTTGGTGCTTCTTATGGCCGCCATCTGACGGAGGCTCTCATGCTCGATACCAAAACCGATCTCAAGTCCTTGCTCAAGCGTCCCGACCTTCTTCAAACGCAGGCGTTCCTCGCCGGTGATTGGGTCGATGCCGCGAGCGGCGCAACATTCGAAGTCCGCAACCCCGCCCGTGGCGACGTGATCGCCCGCGTTGCCGACCTGACCCGTGAAGAAGTGGCAGGCGCCATCGACCGCGCCTATGTCGCCCAGAAATCCTGGGCCGCACTGACCGGCAAGGCCCGCGCGCAGATCATGCGCCGCTGGTTTGACCTGATGATGGCGAACCAAGATGACCTTGCGATCATCATGACCGCCGAACAGGGCAAGCCCGTTGCCGAAGCCAAGGGCGAAATCGCCTATGCCGCCTCGTTCATCGAATGGTTTGGCGAAGAGGCCAAGCGTATTTACGGCGAGACCATCCCCGGTCACATGCCCGACAAGCGCATCACCGTGATCAAGCAGCCCATCGGCGTTGCCGCAGGCATCACCCCGTGGAACTTCCCCTCGGCGATGATCACCCGCAAGGCGGCGCCGGCGCTGGCCGCCGGCTGTTCTTTCGTGCTGCGTCCCGCCTCGCAGACGCCGCTTTCGGCGCTGGCGCTGGCCAAGCTTGCCGAGGAAGCGGGCCTGCCCAAGGGCGTGCTGTCGATCGTCACCTCGAGCCGCGCTTCGGCCATCGGCAAAGAGTTCTGCGAGAATCACAAGGTGCGCAAACTGACCTTCACCGGCTCGACCGAGGTTGGCCGCATCCTGCTGCGTCAGGCCGCCGAACAGGTGATGAAGTGTTCGATGGAGCTTGGCGGCAACGCCCCCTTTATCGTGTTCGACGATGCCAATATCGAGGACGCGGTTGCGGGCGCGATTGCCAGCAAGTTCCGTAACAACGGTCAGACCTGCGTCTGTGCCAACCGCATCTACGTCCAGAAGGGCGTCTACGAAGAATTCGCGACCAAGCTCAAGATCGCTGTGGAAGCCATGCCCGTCGGCGACGGTCTGACCGCCGGCACCGCGCTGGGACCGCTGATCGAGGCTGCGGCCGTCGAAAAGGTGCGCGAGCATCTCAAGGACGCGCTGGCCAAGGGTGGTCAGGTTCTGACCGGTGGCAAGGAACACGAACTTGGCGGCAACTTCTTCCTGCCGACCATCGTGACCAATGCCACCAAGGACATGATCGTGGCCAATGACGAGACCTTTGGTCCCTTTGCGCCCCTGTTCATGTTCGAGGACGAGGACGATGTGATCGAGCAGGCCAATGACACGATCTTTGGTCTGGCCTCGTATTTCTACGCCAAGGACCTGAGCCGCGTGACCAAGGTCGCCGAGGCGCTGGAATATGGTATCGTCGGCGTCAACACCGGCATCATCTCGACCGAGGTCGCCCCCTTCGGCGGCGTCAAGCAATCGGGCCTTGGCCGCGAAGGCAGCCACCACGGCATCGAGGACTATCTCGAGATGAAATACATCTGCACCAGCGTCTGATCGCTGGCCGCAAGTCACAAAAGGCGCGCCCCAAGCGGCGCGCCTTTTTCGTTGGTGGCTTGACTTGATGGTAGCGCTATCACAAGGCTGGCGCAGTCAGCCGGAGAACGGCACTTGCCCAAAATCATTCGCCCCAGCCTCGGCACGCCTGAAGGTCGCACGACGGCCTTCTATCTGACGCTGTTTCTGACTGCCGGCGTGGCGACTGCCTATGGCGGCATCTGGTTTGCCGAGATCGGTTTGAACGAGCGCGAAATCGGCGTCATCAACGCCGCGCCGATTTTGGTGATGCTGTTTCTGAACCTGATCGTCGGGCGGATCGCCGATCGCGCGTCGGACTGGCGGCAGGTGATCGTCTGGGGGTCGGTGATTTCGGGTCTGGCCCCGCTGGGGCTGTTTTTCGCGCGCGATTTCCTGTCGGTCCTGATCGTCGTGCTGATGTTCAGCATTCCCAACGCCTCGATCATCCCCGTTCTCGATGCTGCGGCCATGCGGGCCGCAAGGCGGCGCGGGGCCGATTTCGGGCGCCAGCGGGCATGGGGCACGGTTGGCTATCTGGTCCTGCTGGTCGTCACCGGCTACTTGGCGCAGGCCTTTGGCGGCGCGGTCTATGTGCCGTTGTTCGTCGCGGTCGCGCTGCTGCGGGCGGGAACCTCGCTCTTCCTGCCGCGGTTTCGGGCGCCTGACGATGACCGCGCCAACCGCTCGACCGCGCGCCTGCGCGAGGTTCTCAAACCGTGGTTCGTTTTGCCGCTTGTGGGTTTTGCCATCCTTTTCGCCTCGCACCTGATCCTCAATGCGTTTCAGGGTCTGTTGCTATCGCGTCAGGGGATCGGGCCTGGAACCATCGGCGTGCTGATCGCGCTGGGCGCGGGTTCCGAGGCGCTGATGTTTTACGTGTTCGGGCGGTTTTCGCACCGGCTTCCGGCGCGGGTCTTCATCCTGCTTTCGGGCATCGTCACGGTGCTGCGCTGGACCGCATTCGGCTTTGAGCCGGGCGTGCCTGTGTTGATCGGGCTGCAACTGTTGCACGGCATCACCTATGGCTTGGGCTTTATGGCCTGCGTCAGCTTTATCTCGAATTGGACGCACGAAGACATCGCCGCCGAAGCACAGAGCTTTTTCACTGTGCTGCAACAGGGCACGTCGTTCTTGGCGCTGTTGGTGTTTGGTTGGCTGATCGGGCTTTGGGGCGCGCAGGCCTATTTCGCCTCGGCGGCCTTTGCAGCGAGCGGTGTCCTGTGTGTCTGGCTGTCGTTGCGCATGCAGCCACCTACGGGCACGGCCTTAACGTCGGATCCATCCTAACCCATCCTCGGTGCGACCCGCGGGGTTGTATTCGCCGCTGATCCAGCCGCCATAGCCCTCGGCGTCCAGCTGGGCAAAGAACGCGTCATAATCGATCTCGCCGCCCGCAGGCTCGTGCCGCCCGGGAAAGCCCGAGACCTGCACATGCACAACCCTTTCGCGCAGGCGGTTCCATGTGCCGATGACGTCCCCTGTAATCCGATGGGCGTGATAGGCGTCGAACTGCAACCCGATATTCGGCGCGCCGACCGCATCAAGGATATCGGCCGCCAGATCGAAGTCGCACAGAAAATAGCCCGGCATGTCCAAGCGGTTGATGGGTTCGATCGTCAGGCGTTGAGAACCGGCTTCGGCGGCGGCCCAACGCAGGTTCTCGATCATCGTGGCGCGTGCCGCGGGGCCTTCGGCGGCGCCGGACATGATATGCACGAACCGCGGCCCCAAGGCCTGTGCGTAGCGCAACGTGCGGCGGAAATCGTGTTGAAAACGATCCTGACCGCCGAGGATGGCCGCAAAGCCGCGGGCGCCGCCGGTATAGTTTGGCGGCGGGCAATTGATCAGCGCCAACGTCACGCCAGCAGCGTCGATGGCGGCACGGGTCGCGGGGGCTGGATCGTCGTAGGGGAAAAGGACCTCGACCGTGTCGAACCCCGCCGCGCTGGCGGCGCCAAAGCGTTCAAGTGGCGGATATTCCGTAAAGAGCATCGTCAAGTTGGCGGCAAAGCGCAGCATTTCAGTCTCCTTGCCCCGTGATGGTTCACGAAAGCGACCATTCCGGTCGATTGCGGATCAGACGGCGTGGCCTGACGCCCCTAGCGATAAATTGTCGCGCCGCAGGATTCCATGACCATTACCGCACCGCCCATCGAGCCGCCCCTGCCCAAGCTGCCGCGACTGCGGCTGGAGGGCAATATCCTAGCTATCCTATCAACGCTTGTGTGGTCGGCAGGTTTTCCGGCGGCGGATGCATTGCTGCGGCACTACAACCCGCTGCCCATCGTCTTCTTGCGCTTTGCAATCGCGAGCGTGGCGCTGATCATCGTCTGGCTGGCGCTCAGGGGCCCACGGGCGGTGTTCAATGCGCCATGGCGGCAAGGCGTGCTTCTGGGCGGCGCGTTCTTTGGGCTTGGCGCCTATATGCTGATCTTGGCGCAGAGCCTGACGGATGGCGTGACCGTGGCCATCGTCTCGACGGCGGCGCCCGTCATCGCCACGGTCGTCGAGATGTTCTATCAGGGCCGCCGCATCAGTGCGGGGTTTGCCGCGGGTCTGGTCGCTGCGGTTATCGGCGGGCTTGTGGCCACGGGTCATAACACGACGGCCCATCTGGGGCTTGGTGCGCTGATCTGCATTCTGTCGAACGTGGTGTTCAGTTGGGGCAGTTATCTGACCGTCGCACGGCTGGGCGGGCAGGGTGCCTTGGAACGGACTACGCTGACCCTGACAGGTGGCACGGTCTTCACCGGACTGGTGCTGGCCTTTGGGGTGGCGCTGGGGCGCAACAGCCTGCCGCTGGCCGCCTTTGATCTGCAAGACGCCTTCAACATCGCGGTTTACGGGCTCGGCGGGCTTGCCCTGTCGCAGTTTCTCTGGATCGCCTCGGTCGAAAAGATCGGCGTGGCGCTGGCCGCGTTCCACATCAATGCCGCGCCCTTTTACGTGATGATGATCCTGCTCGCGCTCGGGCAGGGATGGAGCTGGTCGCAGGCCCTCGGCGCGGCGATTGTCGCCGCGGGCGTTGTCATGGCGCAGCGGTAGGCTGTCAGCCCAGACTGATCCTGCCCGCGGCGTTGAGATAGGCAAAGCCATAGGCCGGCAGTTCCAGCCGCCCTGCCTCAAGGCGCGCCACATGCGGGCCGGTCAGGGTCGCATCGGACGCCACACGCAGGGTGACGGGTTGATCGCCCAGATTAAAGACGCAGCTCAGCACCTCTGGTCCCTTGCCGCGTTCCAGCGCCAGCAAAGGTTCGGGCAGGTCGAGGAAGCGGAAATCGCGGCCATGCAGCCGCGCGTCGTCGCGCCTGATCCCGAGGACCGCGCGATAGGTGCCTAGAACGCTGTCGGGCTGATCGTTTTGGCTGTCGACAGCACGGGCCTGTTGCGGCGGCTTGACCGGCAGCCACGGCGTGCCCGTGGTAAAGCTGCCATGCGCGGCATCGGCCTCCCAGACCATGGGGGTGCGGCAGCCGTCGCGGCCACGGTGGTCGGGCCAGAAATCGATGTAGCCCAGATCGCGCAGTTCGTGGAATTCGATGTCGGTTTCGGTCTGACCCAGTTCTTCGCCCTGATAGATGCCGACCGCGCCGGGAAAGCTGCACAGCAGCGCTATGGCCTGCCGCGCGACCGCATCGACATCGCCACCTTCGGGTGTCCAGCGGCTGGCGTGGCGTTGCACGTCGTGGTTCGAAAAGGACCAGCAAGGCCAGCCCTTGGGCGCCTTGGCGAAAAAGCCCTCGATGTTGAGCCGGAAATGCGCGGCCGAGCGATTGCGGTCCAGCATGGTGAACGAATAGGCCATGTGCAGCAGATCCGCGCCCGAGGTATATTCGGCCATCAACTCGACCTGCCGCGCGCCTTCGGCGCCGACCTCGCCCACCAGCATACGGTCATCGTAGCGGTCGGTCAGGGCGCGAATGCGGCGCAGGATGGCAAGGTTTTCGGGGCGCGACTTGTCATAGACATGTTCCTGCGCCTCATAGGGGTTGACGGGAAATTCGGCCCACTGGCCTGGCGGGTTGTTACGCAACTGGTCGTCGTGGGTATAGTAGTTCACGGTATCCAGCCGGAATCCGTCCACGCCGCGCGCCAACCAGAAGTCCATTGTGCCAAGCAGGGTGTCCACGACCTCGGGGTTGCGAAAGTTCAGGTCGGGCTGTTCGGTCAGAAAGTTGTGCAGATAATACTGCCGCCGCCGTGCTTCGAACATCCAGGCCGAACCGCCAAAGACAGACAGCCAGTTGTTGGGCGGGCTGCCATCGGGCAGGGGGTCGGCCCAGACATACCAATCGGCTTTGGCATTGCTGCGGTTCTGGCGGCTTTCCTTGAACCATGGATGCTGGTCAGAGGTGTGGCTGATCACCTGATCGATGATGACCCGCAGGCCCAGTTCATGCGCGCGCGCCACCATGGCGTCGAAATCAGCCAGCGTGCCAAAGAGCGGGTTGACGTCGGTATAGTCCGAAACGTCATACCCCATGTCCTTGTCGGGCGAGGTAAAGAAGGGCGATAGCCAGATCGCATCGACGCCCAATGCGGCGATATGCGGCAGGCGTGCCGTGATTCCGGCCAGATCACCGATCCCGTCGCCGTTGCTATCCTGAAAGCTGCGCGGGTAGACCTGATAGATCACCGCGTCCCGCCACCATTCACGCATCTGTTCCTCCGCGCGTTCAGAATTTGATTCCGCGGATGTCCGGCGGTTGCCCCAATATCTCTGTCCTGCAAACGTTTTGAAAACCCCCTTATTGTCATTTCGGCAAAAAAATTACCGTCGGGGTCGAATTAATTCGTGCTGGTGCAGGTGGGGGTTTTGCGGAAAGCTGTCTTGGCGGGGGCGCAAGGCTAAAGAGGTGACGCAGCTTATGAAGCGGTTGATGCGCTACACGTTGGTTCTGGCACCTCTGCCGTTTCTGGCAGCCTGCGGACCCGACGCGCCGCAACTGCCGGTGTTCAGCGACCCGTCATCGGCGTTGTCGGCAGGATTTGCGGGCATTGCCGGCATCTCGGACAGCGATGCCAAGACGTGGCGCAACAACGATCCCCGCTACGCCTTGCAAAAAATCAGCTGGAATTTTGGCAGCGGGCCGCTTTTCAGCAGCTACTCGATCTCGGCCGTGCGCGCCCATTATGCCCATGCGGCGGGGCTGACGGGTCTGGGGCAGATCATCGCCATTATCGACTCGGGTTTTCGCACCAGCCACGAGGTCTTTGACGGCAAGTCTGTGGATGCCGTTGGTGCCTTTGGCCAAGACGGGCACGGCACAATGACCGTTTCGGTGGCGACGGGGGATACCTCACATATGATCGGCATCGCACCGGGTGCCGATCTGATCATCGGCAGCTACGATAGCGAAACGGGCATGGCCGCGATCTTGAACCGCGCCAAGAACCAAGGCGCGGTCGCGGTGAACAATTCATGGGGTTATGTGTCCGGTGGCGGCACGTTGATCGTCAGTTCTGCAAACTTTCAGTCAAGTTTTGGTTCGGGTGAGGGGGCCACCTATTATAACGCGCTCAAGGACTATGCAGCGACCGGTGTCGTGGTGTTTTCGGCCTCCAACAAGAACACCGATAACCACTCGGGCCTGACCGAGGGCCTGCCCTATCTAAAGCCCGTGCTGGAATCAGGCTGGCTTACCGGAATCAACGTCGTGCCCACCCTGAACGGTAGCGGTGACATAACTGGCGGCACGCTGGTTTCGGCGGCCTGTATGGAGGCAGCGCGCTGGTGTCTTGCCGCTGACGGCGCATGGGAAGGCGCTTGGGATGGATCGGATACGGATTACCAATTCCACACCGGCACCTCGTTTGTTGCGCCGCAGATTTCGGGGGCGCTGGCGCTTTTGGCCGAGGCCTTTCCCACACTCACGCCGCATGAGTTGCGCCAAAGACTGATCGCCTCGGCCAATAACGGCTGGATCGGTGATTTCGATGGGTTGATCGATTTTGGTAACGGCGTAACCCACGGCTACAATTGGACATTTGGCAACGGCTTTCTGGATATCGAGGCAGCGTTGCGCCCCATAGGCGGGGCTTCGGCCGCCATGGCCGATGGCGCCAAGGTGGTGATCGGTCAACCCGACATCATAACCGGCACCGCCTATGGCGATGCGGTCACGCAGGCGCTTTCGGCCCATCAGATCTATGTGACAGATGCCTTCAAGGCTGGGTTCGAGGTCGACGCGGCGGTATTGGCTGCCGCGCAATCGGCGCGTGCGCCCATGGCCGTGGCCAGTGCGCGGCTTTTTGACGAAGGGCTGGCCTCGGTCCGTCGCGCCGAGAGTGATCCGCTGCATATGGGATCGGGGCAGAGCCTGCTGACCGCCTATGCAGGCGCCATTGGCAGCGGCACTGCAGGCGGCACCCGTTTCGAGGCGCTGACGCCGGGCCCCGTGGGTGGCGATACGCTGGGGCTGTCTTTGCTGGGGCAACAGTCGCTGGGACAGGGCGCGTTGCGCTATGGGGTGACCTTGGTCCAAGGGCAGGGTGGACCCTTAGGTCTGGGACGTGCAGGAACGGTTTCCAGCGCAGCGGCCCTTGATGTCAGGGTCAGCCAGCCCTTTGGCGGCGGCGAGGTCAACCTGAGCGGTCAATGGGGTCTGGCCGAGGCCAGCGGCGTGACGGGTTTCGAAAGCCTGACACCGGCGCGGTTCTCGCGTCTTGGCGTCGATCTGGGTTGGCGCGGGGCGCTGGTCGCGGGCGACAGGTTGGCCCTTGGCGCGGCCTTGCCCTTGGCCGTCACCGGCGGGCAGGGTGTGATCGCGTTGCCAGTGTCGCGCAGCGCGGAACAATGGAGCTATGAGGACGTGACCGTGCCGCTAGCCCCCCAAGCACGGCAGGTCGACCTGTCTGTCAGCTATATGGTGCCTTTGGGTCACGGGCACGAACTGGCGCTGGGCGCTTACCGCGCGTTGAATGCGGGCAATGTCGGCGGCGCTGAAACCTATGGTGCAATGGTCGCGTGGCAGGTCAGTTTCTGACCATTTGCAGGGCAAACCATCGAGAGGGATTTGGTGGAGCCGAGGGGGATCGAACCCCTGACCTCGTCATTGCGAACGACGCGCTCTCCCAACTGAGCTACGACCCCACATGGCGGGGTAATTGGCGGTTTTGCCGATCGGAGTCAAGTAGCGCGCCGCCTAGAACTGTAGCCACGACCCGAGGGTCAGATGCGGCGATTGGCCATCGCCCAAAGGCAGCACATAGCCTGCGACCAACCTTTGGCCCTTGCCGATATCCAGACTGAATTGCGGGTTGAGGCGGGCGTAGGGGTCGCCGGCTTCGTCGATGCCGGTTTGCAGCGCCAAAATGGCGTCGATCCGTGGTGAAAGATGGCGGCCAACGGTGAAATCGGCCTTGGCCTCGGTGCTGCCATGGCTGTCATAGACCGTGGCCATGGCATCTGCCCCGATCCATCCCCAAGCCAAGCCCAGCCCCCAGTGCAGGCCCGCGATAACGCTGTAATCCATCCGGCAGCCACAACGCTGGCGCGCGCCCGCCGACAGGCTCAGCGCCCAGACGCCGCCCTGCCAGTCCATAGCCCGCCGCACAAAGACCGAGCCCGCGATTGTCGCATCGGCATCGGCCGTATGTATTTCAGCCCCGACGGTTGTGCGGGGCGTGAGGCCATATTCCAGATAGGCCGCGGGCGCGGCCAAGGGTGACAGGGGGCCGTCCTTGTCAGGCGAGGCGCCAAAGGACAGAAAGATCGCCCCCTCGTCGCGCGGCCAAGCCCCACTTGCCGCCGCAGCGGGCATCAAAGCCAAAAGCAGGATTAATCGCCACATGCCAAGCCCCCCGCGACAAACCTGCCCGCGGCTTGGTTAACGGCGCGTTAATCGGCCCTGATCGTGACCCAGATCAAAGCGGCGCGTCGCGATTTGTGGCAGCCTTGGCCAGAAAGGAGAAATGCCATGTATGACCATATTCTCGTTCCCGTTTCCTACCATGAGGACCGCGATGCGGCAGGTGCGCTGGCAATCGCGCGCAAGCTTGTCAACAAAGGCGGGCGGATCACGCTTTTGCATGTGATGGAAGAGGTCCCCGCCTATGCGGTGGCCTATATGCCCGAGGATTTCCGCCGTCAGTCCGCCGCCGCCATCGCAACGGACCTCAAGTCGCGGATCGCAGGGATTGCCGAGGCGGATGTCGCCGTCGTCGAGGGCCACGCGGGGCGCACAATTCCCGAATGGGCCGAGGCCAAGGGTGCCGATTGTATCGTCATTGCCAGCCATCGTCCGGGTATCAGCGACTATTTTCTGGGCTCGACGGCGGCGCGCGTGGTGCGCCATGCCAAATGCGCGGTGCATGTCATCCGCTGACACAGCGCAAAACCGTGTTAGCATGGGCGCATGGAGGACGCGCCCATGCTCAGCATTCCGCAGGCCAAATCCGGCCAGACCGTCATCACCACATTCGAAATGACGCCAGCCACGGCGCACGATCTGATGGAGGCGCTGCAGAGCGCCTTTGACGAGGTTGTGCGTCATCAAAAGGGTTTTGTCGGGGCTGCGTTGCATATGAACGACGCGATGACGCGGATCTGCAACTACAGCCAATGGGAAAGCCGCGACGATTACAAAGCCATGCTGCGGACAGCCGAGATGCGCGAGCGCAACCGCTTTATCAATACGCTTTGCAAAAGCTTCGAGCCGGTGATGTACGAAGTGGCGGATGTCTGCTGAGGCACGGGTCGCAGTCCTCTTGGGCCTTATGGCCTTGGCGGGCTGCGATATGGGACCTTCGGGCTACACAGCGCCCTATCGGCCGGATAACCCCCATCCCGTCGCCATCAAGATGGCGCGGAATGCGCCGTCCATCGGCCAGCAATTCCGCCCGCCCGCGCATCTAGGCATCGACATCTACCACGCCAAGGGAACACCGGTGCTGGCCGCCGACCGCGGGCAGGTGACGCGTCTTTGGACGGACCGCATGTATGGCCGCCAGATCGAGATCACTCACCGCCCCGACGAGGTGGGCAAGGTCCACCTTACGATCTATCGCCACCTCGCCAGTTTCGACGTGGCCGCGGGCGATGATGTGCGGCGCGGGCAGCAGATAGGCCGGCTTGGCAACTCGGGCCTCTTGGCGGGCGGCATGGCGCATCTGCATTTCGAGGTCCTGCTTGGCGGCGGTGACGTTCCCGTTGACCCCAACCTTTACTGGCAGCAGGGCGCGGGTGTCATCGCCTGCTTCGATCCGGCGCAACGTGGCCGTTCCGGCCTGATCTATCCCGTGGCCTGCGACTAGGCATCCTTTTGTCTGTTGCGAGGCACGGCTTTGTTGCTAGGTTTCCTGCATGAACAGTGATCTTGTTGCCGCCCTCGGGGACCTTTTTGCGTCCCTTGCCGATTATCCCGCCTTGGCGCCCCTTCTGCCGCTTTTGCTGATGCTGGTTTGGCTGCTGCGCGGCAATCGCCGTGCGCGTCAGGACACAAAGCCCGCGGGCCGCTGGGCCATTATCGACGGGTCGAACGTGATGCATTGGGCGGACAACGACCGCCCCTCGATCCGGCCCGTGCGCGAGGTCATCGGCGCCCTGTCACGGCAGGGGTTCGATGTGGCTGTGCTGTTTGACGCCAATGCTGGCTATAAACTGATCGGGCGCTATGCCGACGACGGCTATCTGGCGCAGCAACTGGGTCTGCCGGAACGGCAGGTCTATGTGGTCCCGAAAGGGCAGATTGCCGATCCGATGATCCTGAAACTGGCCCGCGACAAGGGCGCGCGCATCATCACCAACGACCGCTACCGCGACTGGGCGGGCGATTTCCCCGAGGTCGCGCGGCGCGGGTTTCTGGTGAGGGGCGACTACAACCAAGGCCAGCTGCGGCTGAACATGCCGACACGACACTAGGCGCTAACGCAAAAACCGCAGGTAAACCGCGCCAGAGACCATCACGATCCCCACATTGACCAAAAGCCGCGCCCAGAAGTGGTTGCGCAACAAGGTCACATCGACGCCCACGATCAGGGCAACCATGACGAGGATCAGCAGGATGATGGCGGGTTTGGGCATGGGTTCAATGAATAATAAACTGATCAATTTTTGACCCAAGGTCAGAAAACCGACACCATTTTCAGTAAAACTAGAAAATCTCAAATATTGAAAGCACCAACGCCAGCAATTTCTGGTATTCTGCGCAAGCCGCAATAACCATATCGTCTGGCGTATTCTCCAAGACAAGGGTAATGCCCGCGCAAATAAAAATGCCCCAGAAGATCCGACTGGCATTTGTAAAGTGACCGGAGTAAACACGCTCGATCGAATCTACTTCGGTATTCGATTTCGCGAATAGTCTACGAAAAATATGCCTTAACGGCGCTGTCACAGACAAGCAGATGGCGTAAAAGAGCCGTCCATTCCTCCTCTCATCCGAGAGCCAGAAGTGGACAGCGCTGGTGGAAACCAGTGAGAATAAAATCAAGAAGAAGTCGACCTCTATCTGGGCGTTCGGCGGAGAAATACGCTCGACAAAGCAAACGATAGCAATCGCGTCCAGCAACAGCACCCCGAAAACAATCATGTCGCCAAACTTGCGGCCGAACTTTTGCCGAAAAAAGCCACGCGGTGGCCGACCGCCATCTTGTTGCGAGAGCCTTGTTCTTTCTTTAGCGTAAGCGTCGCGGGCAAATTGTAGAGCGAAAAAGACTCTGAAAATTGTCAATGACGCCAGAAACGAAACTAGAATTAACGTAGGTTCTGAATTAGTAAGCCTTGTTAGCGGCTGCAGTAAAGTTATGCCAACAAGCGTGCCAAGGAAGGCACCAAAAATACGCACAAGAAACCCAAATAACGATCGCGTTATCCGATTGACATATAGCGATAGTCTCCTGTCGCCAGAAACTTGAAATCCGAAATTACTTCCACGATAGTTTTCGTCTTTCTTGAAGTCGAAAGCATCAAGGCAAATTGAACTAAAATAGAGTGTCGAAAATAGAAATACATCCTTCCAAAGCGGATGGAGTTCTATGTCGAGATCAAAATCGAGTGTAATCAAAAAGGAAACACCGGCTGCCACAAATGGCCGAAAGAAATCGATGAGTGGGCTATAAAATCGATCAAAAAAGTTTCTGACAGCACTCAGTGCCATGGAAACATCTTCCTTATGGAAGAGTGAAATTACTCGTGATAGAGCGACTGAAAAAAGCAGTAAGGTCCCAGGAAGTGTGGCCAACCAGAATATTGCACGCCCAAGAAACATTCGCTGCTCCGCAAAAAATTTATCATAGACTAGCGGGGCGCTCTGTCAATTATTACCGCCCCCTCCGCGCCTTCCCACCCCTTTGTCCCGGCCTTCCAGCCGTTGAACTGCCCGGGGCCTTCCGCGCATCCTCTACCGCGTCGTCCACCGCCGATTGTCGC
>JAHEBS010000020.1 GCA_024642145.1 Marivivens sp. | reverse complement strand
ACAGCCGTGCCGGTTCGGCGGCGGCGATGGGTTTGTTGTCCACAAGGATGCGATCCTTCGGCATCACGTTGATGGCGGGGGTCGCAATGACCTTGCCGTTCACCTTGACGCGGCCTTCGGCAACCATGCGTTCGGCATCGCGGCGCGAAGCCACGCCTGCGCGCGAAAGGACTTTGGCGATACGCTCGCCGGGGATGGGGCTTTTGTCGGTCATACCTCGCGGGTTACGCCCTGCGGCGTTCGGGCGCAATGGGCAAGGCGGTTGCAAAGACGCAAGGTCGGCGCGAGATTGCGGCATGGTATTTCGCAGTTTCATGGATGAGGCCCTGTCCGAGGCGCGTGCCGCCGCCGCGCGCGGCGAGGTGCCGGTGGGCGCCGTCGTCGTCAACGCACAGGGCAGCGTGGTCGCGCGGGCGGGTAACCGCACGCGTGAATTGCACGATCCCACCGCCCATGCCGAGGTTTTGGCGATCCGCGCAGCCTGCGCGGCGCTGGGCAGCGAACGTCTGACCGGCCATGATCTTTACGTCACGCTCGAGCCTTGCCCTATGTGCGCGGGTGCCATCAGCTTTGCCCGTATCGGGCGGCTGTATTTCGGGGCGGACGATCCCAAATCGGGCGGCGTCTCGCATGGGGCGCGTGTCTTTGATCAGGCGCAATGCCACCACGCGCCAGAGGTATATGATGGGCTATCGGCATTGGATGCCGAAGCGCTGCTGAAGACCTTTTTCGCGGCGCGGCGAGGAGGAGATGAAGATGGCTCAACGTGATGAACTGGTGCTTTATGTCAAAGAAGCCTTGATCGCAGGACGCGCGCGGACCGAGATCAGTGCGGCGCTGTCCGAGGCGGGCTGGTCGGGGGGCGAGATCGACGATGCGCTGCGCGCTTGGGTCGATGATGGCCGCGCGCCGCCAACGCCGCGCCCGAGGCCTGTGGTCAGCGCCCGTGATTTCTTTGTCTATGCCCTGACCTTTGTCATGTTGTTGATGAGCGCGATCTTTCTGATCAACCTGCTGACCTCGGCCATCGACATGATCTGGCCTGATCCCGATTACGGGCGGGAATACGCGCTCCAGTCGCTGCGGTTCGCGATCGCTGTCATCGTTGTGACCGCGCCGATCTATGGCTGGGCTACGTGGTCCGAAAACGCGCGCATGGCGCGTGATCCGGGTGTGGGGCGTTCGGTCATCCGCAAATGGATGATCTACCTGACCCTTCTGGTTTCGGCCTTCGCGGTCATCGGTGACTTGGTTGCGGTAATAGCGGGCTTTCTGAACGGCGATCTGACGCAGGTCTACCTGCTCAAGGCCTTGTCGGTGGCCGTGGTCGCGGGATTGATCTTTGCCTATTATCGCCATGAATCCCGGCGGGGCGAGATATGAACCGCGCGCTGGGCCTTACCGCGGGCGCGATTGTCATTGCCGCCGTCGCGGGCGGTTTGTGGCTTGCGGGCAGCCCGCTGCAGGTGCGTGCGATGCGCGAAGATAGCCGCAAGCTGGACGCCTTGCGGCAGGTCGAGCAACAACTGCATTGCGCGATCGAGGGCGAGGTTTTGCCACCCGATTTCGGCGAGGCGGTGCTGGCCACTTATTGCGGACGCATCAATCTGGTTCTCGATCTAGTCGATCCCGTGACGGGCAACCCGATGCTGATCGAGCCGATCGGGCCGACGTCCTATCGCATCTGCACCGAATTCAACGATCTTGCGGCATTGACGCTGTCCGCAGACCAAAGAACCGGTCTTGATATGGCAGAGGGCTGTCTTGAGGCCGATATCAGAGGTTGATGGCTTCCAGCACCTTGGGTTCGATCACGCGCGTGCCGGGCGGCAGAGCGGCGGAAAGGCGCGCGGCGGATTGTTCCAGCAGCGGGAAAGTCCGGTAGTGACAGGGTATCACCACGCGGAAATTGAAGAACCGCCGTGCCGCAAAGGCCGCCCCCTCCATATCCATGGTGAAATGCCCGCCCGCAGAAAGAATGCCCACATCGGGATGATAGCGTTCCGCGATCACGCCCATGTCGGCGTGAACGTCGGTATCGCCCGAGATATAGATCGACCGGTCCTCGGCGCGGATCACAAAGCCTGCCTCGCCGCCCACATAGACCGGACCGTCAGGCCCCGCCACGGATGAGGAATGCACCGCATTGACCATGGTCACGCGCGCCTCGCCCAGTTTGACCGTGCCGCCTTTGTTAAAGCCCACGATCTTGATCCCGTGCTTGCCTTCCCACCACGACATCAGATCGTAGATGCCGACAACGGGCACATCGTATTGCTTGGCAATGGCCAAGGCGTCGCCCGTATGGTCGCCATGGCCATGCGTCACCAGCACATGAGTCACGCCGTCGGTCGCCTCGGCGCGGCGATCTGCGGGGAACATCGGGTTGCCTGTCAGCCATGGATCGACCAGCAGCACCGCACCCTCTGTTTCGATACGAAATCCCGAATGACCGAGCCAGATAACGCGCATGATGTCCCTCCACTGCCATCAGGCATGATAGAGGTGGCGGCGCGAAAGCCAATACGCCTTCCGATATTGGTCCCTGCCATGACAGCGCGACCTTGCAGCGACGGGGCGGTGGCGCTAAACGCAAGGCCGACCAGAAACTCACGGAGAGGCCCATGTCGATCGACACGGAAACCGCCCGCCGCGTGGCGAAACTCGCCCGCATCAAGGTGGAAGAAGCGGCGCTGCCCGCGCTCGCATCTGAATTCAACGCGATCCTCGGCTTTATCGAGCAGTTGAACGAGGTGGATATCGATGGCGTCGAACCCATGACCTCGGTCACGCCCATGCGGCTCAAACGCCGCAGCGATGTGGTGACCGATGGCAACCAGCAGGCCGCCGTGCTGAAAAACGCGCCCGACGCGCGTGAAGGGTTCTTTGCCGTGCCGAAGGTGGTGGAATGAGCGATCTGAACAAACTGACCATCGCCGCTGCGCGCGACGCGCTGCGCAAGCGCGAGATCACGGCGGCCGAACTGACCGAGGCCTGCATCAATGCGGTCGAAGGCGCCGATGCGCTGAACGCCTTTGTCCACAAGACGCCCGAAATCGCCCGCGCCCAAGCCGCCGCTGCCGACACGCGGCTGGCCGCTGGTGGGGCGCCGGACCTTTGCGGGATCCCTTTGGGTATCAAAGACCTTTTTTGCACCAAGGGCGTCCCGTCTCAGGCTGCCAGCCGCATTCTGGAAGGTTTCCGCCCCGAATATGAATCGACCGTCAGCCAGCAGCTTTTCGATGCCGGCGCGGTGATGCTGGGCAAGCTGAACATGGACGAATTCGCCATGGGCAGCAGCAACGAAACCTCGTGCTACGGCAATGCGGTCAACCCTTGGCGTCGCGCGAATGACGACGCCGCGCTGACCCCCGGCGGGTCGTCGGGCGGTTCGGCCTCGGCCGTGGCGGCGGACCTTTGCCTTGGCGCCACCGGCACCGATACCGGCGGCTCGATCCGCCAGCCCGCGGCCTTTGTCGGCATCACGGGCATCAAGCCCACCTATGGCCGTTGCTCGCGCTGGGGCATCGTGGCCTTTGCCTCGTCGTTGGATCAGGCTGGCCCCATGACCAAGGATGTGCGCGATACGGCGATCATGCTGCGCGCGATGGCGGGGCATGACCCCAAGGATTCGACCTCGGCTGAACTGGCCGTGCCGGATTTCGAGGCGGCGTTGACGGGCGACATCCGTGGCAAGACCATCGGCATTCCCAAGGAATACCGCATGGACGGCATGCCCGCCGAGATCGAAAAGCTCTGGGCCGATGGCACCGCGATGCTGAAAGACGCGGGCGCCAAGATCGTCGATATCAGCCTGCCGCACACGAAATACGCGCTGCCCGCCTATTACGTGATCGCGCCCGCCGAAGCCTCGTCCAACCTCGCCCGCTATGACGGTGTCCGCTTCGGGCATCGCGCCAAACTGGCTCAAGGCGACGGCATCACCGAGATGTATGAAAAGACCCGCGCCGAAGGTTTCGGCCACGAGGTCCAGCGCCGCGTCATGGTGGGCACCTATGTGCTTTCGGCCGGTTTCTACGACGCCTATTACAACCGCGCCCGCCGTGTCCGCGCGCTGATCAAGCGCGACTTCGATCTGGCCTTCGAGGCTGGCGTCGATGCGATCTTGACGCCTGCCACCCCGTCTGCGGCCTTTGGTCTGGGCGAAATGGCGGATGCCGATCCGGTGCAGATGTATCTCAACGACGTCTTTACCGTGACCGTGAACCTCGCCGGCTTGCCCGGCGTGGCGGTGCCGACGGGGCTTGATGCCAAGGGCCTGCCCTTGGGGCTGCAACTGATCGGGCGTCCGTGGGAAGAGGGTGATCTGCTGAACTTCGCCTATACGCTCGAACAGGCGGCGGGTTTCGTTTCCAAACCGGCCAAGTGGTGGTAAGGGCGGCTTCCAGATTCTGATCCCAAAGGGAAATCACGTGAACCGCTTTGCCCTGACCATCTCTGCGCTTGCGCTCGTCGCGGCCTGCGCCCCCCAGATCCCTGACAGCAGCATGGCCGTGTCGGACCGAAATGGCGGGCTCGAGGCCAGCCCCACCAACGCGGCGCCGCAGGTCTATGATGGCCCCGCGATTTCCGACGAACAGGATTTCGCCGCCGTGGCAAGCCGCGAGTCGATCGAAAGCGACGCCCAGCGGCTGGCGGCAAATGCGGCCCAGTATCAGGTCGTCGCCCCCACCGCGTTGCCCTCGCGCGATGGCAGCGAAGGCCCCAATATCGTGGACTATGCGCTGAACGCCCCGAACAAGAAGGGGCAGGCATGGTACAGCCGCTTCGTGCTGTCGTCGCAATGGCGCTATGACTACAACTGTTCCAAATTCACCTCGGCTGACGAGGCACAGCGCGCATTCCTTGAGCGTGGCGGCCCTGAACGTGATCCGATGGGTATCGATCCCGATGGCGACGGCTTTGCCTGCACATGGGATCCGGCCCCGTTTCTTCTGGCACTTGGCTACCGCTCTTGACCCGCTGAACGCGCGGGCCTAAGTCGGTCGCGCGCGGATGGCTGGATGACCGCGGGTCCCGCAAGGGGCGCGAGGAAAGTCCGGACTCCACAAAGCACGGTGCCGGGTAACGCCCGGCCGGGGAAACCCGAGGGAAAGCGCCACAGAGAACAAACTACCGTCAGGCTTCGGTCGGGCGGAAAAGGTGAAACGGTGGGGTAAGAGCCCACCGCGGGACTGGCAACAGGACCGGCACGGCAAGCCCCACCGGGAGCAATGCCAAATAGGGGCCTCGCGCGGGTGTGATCGGGCAACCGATATCCCCGCAAGGTAGCTTGAACCCGAGAGGCCCGGGTTGGCAGCTAGAGGTGTCGCGGTAACGCGGCATCAAGAGGAATGGTCATCCAGAGGGCCCAAGCCCTTGGACAGAATCCGGCTTATAGGCCGTCCGCGCAATTGCCCGTCCCGTTTTCCGCCAAGGCGGCTTTGCGGGGCAAATTATCGCTGAATGCCTGTTGACTCGGGGGCGGGGGTAAGTAAAAGGCAGGCTCGATAAAGAATTCACGCGTGGCCATGAGGCTCGCGACAGGAGATCAAGACAATGGCGAAGCCGACCACCATCAAGATCCGCCTGAACTCCACCGCGGGGACCGGGCATTTCTACGTGACCAAAAAGAACGCTCGGACCATGACCGAGAAGATGACGATCAAGAAATTTGACCCCGTCGTTCGCAAGCACGTGGAATACAAGGAAGGCAAGATCAAGTAAGATCGCCTCCGTTCCGACGAACAGGCCGCGCCCGCAAGGACGCGGCTTTTTCGTTTCTCGGGATCGTTCTTAGGGCCGCATGGTCAGGGTTCTTGCCAGACCCGCAAATGAAAAGGGCCGCCCCGAAGGGCGGCCCTTTGTCGTGTCAGTCAGCCGTTCCCTAGTTACGCTGGCCGCCGAAGAGGCGCAGCAGGAACAGGAACATGTTGATGAAGTCCAGATAGAGGTTCAGCGCGCCCATGATCGCCGACTTGGCCAGCCATTCGCTGTCGCCGTGGTGGGCGTGCGCGATATAGGTGTTCTTGATCTGCTGGGTATCCCATGCGGTCAGGCCCGCAAACAACAGCACACCGATCGACGAGATAGCAAAGGTCAGCGCCGGGTTGGGGAAGAAGATCGAGACGATCGAGGCGATGAACAGGCCCACGACGCCCATGATCAGGAACGAACCCCAAGCCGAGATGTCCTTTTTGGTGGTGTAACCCCAGAGCGACAGCGCCGCAAAGGCGGCGGCCGTGATGAAGAACACCTGCAGGATCGAAAAGCCCGTGTAGACAAGGAAGATCGAGCTGAGCGAGGCACCCATCAACGCCGCGAAGGCGTAGAAATAGGTCTGCGCTGCCGCAGCCGACAGGCGATTGACGATCGCGCCAAAGCCGAAAACCATCAGAAGAGGCGCGAACATCACCAGCCACTTGAGCGGCGAGGTATACATCGCGACGCCAAAGCCCGTCAGATACTCTCCGGCACCGACGTAGTATTCGTTCGGCGTAGCGGTCACGGCCAGACCGGCGATCGCCCAAGCGGCGAGACCTGTGATAACCATGCCGACCGACATGGTGCCGTAGACCTTGTTCATATGTGCCCGTAGACCCGCGTCAATCAGCGCGGCGCGCGTGCCGGTCGCCATACGGGTTTCATACTGTGCCATCTATTCCTCCAATTTCGTGACCGCCCATTATTGGCGGATTGCCACCAATATTGGTGTGCCGTTCACTCAATTCAACCGCTAACGGCGCTGATTTGCCGTTCGATCACGACTTTGCCAGCAACTTTGCGGTCCCTCAACAATGTCAGCGCCTCGGGCAGGTCGTCAAAGCCGCGCTTGGCGCCGATATGGGGCGACAGGCGGCCCTCGACATACCAGCCCATCAACTCGTCAAGGCTTTCGCCCAGAACCTCGGGGGCAAAGCGCAGATATCCGCCCCAATAAAAGCCCAGAACCGTGAGATTCTTGACCAAAAGGACGTTGGCAGGGATCTGCGGCACCTCGCCGCTGGCAAATCCGATGGGCAGCAGCCGCGCCTCGGGGCGTGCCGCGCGCATGGCGGCTTTGAACGCAGCACCCCCGACGGGGTCATAAAGCACATCGTAGCCGCCCAGATCCTTTAACGCCGCGGCGAGATCGGCTTCGGCGTCCAGCACCAATGTGGCCCCTGCGGCGCGCACGGCGGCCTGCCGGTCGCCACCGCGGGCCACGCCGATGACGCGCGCGCCCATGGCGGCGCCGATCTCGACCGCGGTCATGCCAACGCCGCCTGCGGCGCCCAGCACCACCAAGGTCTCGCCCGCCTTCAATCCGGCGCGGCGCTTGAGCGCCAGATGGGACGAGCCATAAGCGATCATGAATCCGGCCGCCTCGGCGTCAGGCATGGCCTGTGGTATCAAACGGCAGCGCACGGCGGGGAAGGCGGCCCGCTCGGCCAATCCGCCGTGGCCGCAAAAGACCGCAACGCGGCTGCCAATGGCGGGATGGGTGACGCCCGGCCCATGGCCGATGACCCGCCCCGCGATCTCCATTCCCGGCACGAAGGGCAGGGGAGGCGTGTCCTGATAGCGCCCCTCGATCATCAACAGATCCGCGAAATTAAGGCCCGCCGCCGTGATTTCCACCAACACCTCGCCTTCTGCGGGAATCGGCTCGGGGAGATTCGCCAAATGTGGAAATTCGCCCGATTGGGTCACCTGCCAGGCCTTCATCTGGATCCTCCACCCTCAAAAGTTGTGACTATTGGAAATAATATTACCCGCTAACCCAGCGGAACCTATCCAAAAAGACAAGCCAGACCCAATTGTCATAAAGGCTTTCTGGTCTAGAATTGCGGGTATTGAGTGTTGGGCTCGCAACCGAGGCGCGAAAATGCCGCCCCGTTTTCAGAGTGTCGTAATCTTTGGGTTCCAGTTTCGTTCCAGCCTAGCGAGTCCCCTGACTTGAACGAGACGCCTAGTGTGAGAGAGAAGGTAAAGTCATGAAACATCCCGTAGACGTCCACGTCGGCAAGCGCATCCGCCATCGCCGCTGGATGACAGGCACGACCCAGCAGCAATTGGCTGACCGCGTCGGGATCAAGTTTCAGCAGATCCAGAAATACGAAACCGGCATGAACCGCGTCAGCGCCTCGCGTCTTTGGGACATCGGGCGTGCGCTTGGTGTGCCGGTCTCATTCTTCTTTGAAGGCATGGAGGCCGCACAGACCGAGGCCCCCGCCGGCACGTCCTTGCCCGGTGATATCCTGTCCGACAAAGAAGCGCTTGAACTGCTGCGCTCCTATTACTCGATCCCCGAAAATCAGCGCCGCCGCCTGTTCGATCTGGCGCGGGTGTTGAGCGAGGCGGCCTGAGCCGCTTGACCCCCGCCTCGATCTGGGGCTACCCGATATGCAGCGCCAAGGGCGGGGGGACGTATGCCAGTTGAAATTACGCCAGCGTTAAAGGCTGACCTCAATCGGGTCAGCCATCTTCTGGCAAATGCCGCGCGCCGCGAAACGCTGCGCCTGTTCCGCAGCCGCGATCTGGTTGCGGATGACAAGGAAGGGCGCGGCTATTTTGACCCTGTGACGGCCGCGGACCGCGCCGCTGAACGCGCCATGCGCGAGGTTCTGGCGCGCGAGCGGCCTGACGATGCCATTCTGGGCGAGGAATATGGTAACGCATCGGGCACGTCCGGCCTGACATGGGTTCTCGACCCCATCGACGGCACGCGCGGCTATCTGGCAGGCACGCCGACGTGGGGCGTTTTGATTGCCGTATCGGACGACAACGGCCCGATCTGGGGCGTGATTGACCAGCCCTTTATCGGTGAGCGGTTTTTTGGGGGCTTCGGGCGCGCCGAAACACATGGCCCTCAAGGCGAAGCCCTGATCAAGACCCGCGCGCCCCGTCCTTTGCCCGAGGCGATCCTGTTCACCACCTTCCCCGAGGTCGGTTCCACTGACGAGGCCGCTGGCTTTCGCGCCGTGGCGGCCAAGGCGCGTCTGGTGCGCTATGGCATGGATTGCTACGCCTACGCGCTGATCGCGGCCGGAACGGTCGATCTGGTGATCGAGGCGGGTCTGGCCCCCTATGACGTGCAGGCGCCCATCGCCGTGATCGAGGCGGCGGGCGGCATCGTCACCGACTGGCGCGGCAGGCCCGCGCATATGGGCGGACGCATCCTTGCGGCGGCCAATACCGCGATACATGCCGAGGCGCTTGAAATACTTTCAAAGGTTCCAGACTTGTCCTGAACGGCGCGGCTGGCCTAACCTGCCCTTGGCCGCCCGAGTCCTTCGCCCCTTCTGTCGGCGGCCTTCATCCTTCCCGAAGGGCCATAGGGAGGCATGATGACTGAAATCCTGATCAAATCCGCTGACATTATCCTGACCATGGATGATGCGCGCCGCGCCTTGTCGGGTGCCGATATCTTGGTCCGCGACGGGGTGATTGCCGCTGTCGGCCCGAATCTGGCCGCGCCCGCCGCGCGTGTGGTGCAGGCCAAGGGCTGCGTGGTGACGCCCGGTCTGGTGAACACGCACCACCATCTTTATCAAACGCTCACCCGCGCAGTGCCAGGTGGGCAGGATGCCCTGCTCTTTGGCTGGCTCAAGACGCTCTACCCGATCTGGGCGCGGTTTCAGCCCGAGGATATGTATGTCTCGACCCAGATCGGTCTGGCCGAGCTTGCGCTGTCCGGCTGCACGTTGACCTCCGATCACCTCTATCTTTTCCCCAACGGCGCGCGGCTGGATGACACCATCGCCGCGGCGCAAGAGGTCGGAATGCGTTTTCACGCGACGCGCGGCGCCATGTCGATTGGCGAAAGCGACGGTGGCCTGCCGCCCGACAGTGTGGTGGAACGCGAGGCTGATATTCTGGATGACATGATCCGCGTCGTGGACGCCCACCATCAACGGGGCGCGGGGGCCATGGTGCAGGTGGGGCTTGCCCCCTGCTCGCCGTTTTCGGTCAGCCGCGGGCTGATGCGCGATGCGGCGCTTCTTGCGCGTGACAAGGGCGTGATGCTGCACACGCATTTGGCCGAGAATGATGAGGATATCGCCTATTCCCTAGCCAATTTCGGCTGTCGGCCCGGTCAATACGCCGAGGACCTTGGCTGGACCGGCGCCGATGTCTGGCATGCGCATTGCGTCAAGCTGGATGGGCAAGAGATCGATCTTTTCGCGCGCAGCCGCACCGGCGTTGCCCATTGCCCCTGTTCCAACTGTCGCCTTGGGTCCGGTATCGCACCGGTTCGGGCGATGCGCGATGCGGGCGTCAAGGTCGGGCTGGGTGTCGACGGGTCGGCCTCGAACGACGCGGGCAATCTGATTGGCGAGGCGCGGATGTCCATGTTGCTGCAAAGGGTGGCCCGCGGTGCCGACGCCATGAGCGCGCGCGAGGCGCTGGAAATCGCGACCCGAGGCGGGGCCGAGGTTCTGGGTCGTGACGATCTGGGACAACTGGCGGTTGGCAAGCGCGCCGATATTGCCATCTGGGACGTGGGGGGCATCGAAAGCGCTGGTAGCTGGGACCCCGCAGCGTTGCTGCTGGCGGGACCGACACGGGTGCGCGATCTTTTTGTCGAGGGCCGCGCCGTGGTCGCGGGCGGGCAGATCGTCAGCTTTGATCTGCCGGCAGCGATCCGCCTGCAAAACGCACGCGTCAAACGTCTGGTTGATCTGGGCTGAACCGCTGGGCAGGGTGACCCCGAGCAGACGGAGCCACCCATGAATCCAGACGACCCCATGCGCCGCTATCCCGAGGCCGAACGTTTTCGTTTCGGCGACGGGCCGGAACTTTGCAGCCGTTTGCTGGCGCTTGTCGTGGGTGGCGGCAAACGGGCGACTTGCGGCGCCTTGCGTGACTTTAAGGCGGACGGCGCGCCGCTGCCTGTCGTCGGGCGCCATGATATCGCGCTGCACTGGGACGGGCGTCCGGCGCTGGTGATCAAGACAATCGAGGTCAGCATCCGCCGCTTTTGCGAGGTGGACGCCGATTTTGCCTTGGCAGAGGGCGAGGATGAGACGCTGGAGGGCTGGCAGACAGGCCACCGCCGCTTTTTCGAACGCAATGGCGGCTGGACGCCCGAGATGGAACTGGTGTGCGAAAGGTTCGATCTGGTCGAAGTTCTGGATACCGCAGGATTGCCGCTATGATCCGGCGGGGCCTTGCCTTGGTTGCCTTTGTGCTGCTGAGCGCCTGTCTGGTCGTGCCCGTGCCGATCCCGATTTCCGCTGTCGCACCGGCGCGGGCCTTGGCGTCGGGGGCTGGCGCTGTCGACAGCTTTGGGCAAAGGCTGAACGCCTTTCGCGCCGCCAATGGACGTGATCCGTTGGTGCTGAATGCAGCACTCACGGCGGCGGCGCAGGAACATGCGCGCGATATGGTGACCCGCAACTACTACGGCCACGACACGCCCGAAGGCTTGGGCCCCGGCGATCGTGCGCGGGCGGCGGGCTATGGCTGGTGCCTGATTGCCGAAAATATCGCTTGGGGCCTGAATTCGGAAACCGCGGCGCTGACCGCTTGGGAAGATTCCGCTGGGCACCGCCGCAATATGCTGATGTCCCGCGCCAACGAATACGGGTTCGCCCGCTTTGGCGATGCCTGGGTGTTGATGCTTGGACGCCGCTGTTAGCGGCTGACCATCGGTTGGCCCGCGACCCAGACCGCCTTGATGGCGCGGTCATCGCCCATCATGATCGTCGGGAAAAGCGCGTCCCAGATGCTATCGGCCCGCGCCGTGCGCTGGGCAATGGCGGGGGTGGAGGCAAGATCCAGCACGGTAATATCGGCCTCAGCGCCGATGCCGAGATGGCCAATCATGCCGCCCATATGCAAAGTCTGGGCCGAACCTTCGGTGGCCATCCACATCAGTTCCGCCGGATGCAGCGAGGCGTGACGCAGCTGGCCGATCTCATAGGCCGCAGCCATGGTGCGCAGCATCGAAAACGACGACCCGCCGCCGGTATCCGTGGCCAGACCAAACTTGACCTTGGCCACCGCCAGCCCGCGCAGATCGAAAAGCCCCGAGCCGATAAAGGTGTTCGAGGTCGGGCAATGCACCACCGAGGCGCCAACCTCGGACAGGCGTGCGATCTCGCGGTCTTGCAGGTGGATCGCATGGCCATAAAGACCGCGCCCACCCAAGAGGCCGTATTTCTCGTAGGTATCAAGATAGTCCCGCGCCTGCGGATAGATGCCCAGAACCCACTCGATCTCGTCCACCTGTTCGCTCAGGTGCGTCTGCATCAGCGCCGTCGGCCGCTCCGCCCAGAGCGCGCCAAGCGCCTCAAGCTGGGCTTCGGTCGAGGTGGGGGAAAAACGCGGGGTAATCGCATAGGTGGCGCGGCCCTGACCGTGCCATTTGTCCAAGAGCCGCTTGCTGTCGTCATAGGCCGACTGGGCGGTGTCGCGCAGGGTCGCGGGCGTAGTCTCGACACGGTCCATGCAGGTCTTGCCACCGACGACCCGCATGCCGCGTGCCCCCGCGGCGCTGAAATAGGCGTCGACGCTGCCGGGATGAACCGTGCAGAAACTGGTCAGCGTGGTGGTGCCATGCGCAAGCGCCAGATCCATGGTGCGCCCAGCGATCTCGTCTGCATGGGCCTGATCGGCAAAACGCGATTCTTCGGGGAAGGTATAGGTGTTCAGCCAGTCAATCAGCCGCTTGCCCCAACTCGCGATGATGGCCGTCTGCGGGTAATGCATATGCGCATCGACAAAGCCTGCCGAGATCAGCGCGTCGCCATAGTCGGTCACGCGCACATCGGGATGCGCGATCCGCATCGCCTCGGCATCGCCCAGTGCGACGATTCTGCCATCGCGGATCAAGACGCCACCACGCGAATTGTGGCGTGTCACGGCTTGCCATCCTTCGACGAAGGGGTTGCCGGTGTACGAAAGGGTCTGACCCAGAAGAAGATTTGCGCTCATACCGCAAGGCTAGGGGCAGACGGTCGTTGCGTAAATATGGCTGGGCGCGAAGCTGTTTCAATTTCCCTCGAGAGATCACCACCAATTGCGGTCGGGTGGTTGAGCCTTGCGCGCCGATAGTTATGCTGGCGCCGAACCATAAGGCGTGCCGATGACAGACGAGATTCTGCAGCAAGAAGATACCGAAGCCTTCGGCATTGCCGACAGGTTGGTCCATGAGGTCCACGACCTTGTGGAGCTTGGTGATTCCGCAGCCATCGCTGCACTGCTTGAACCGTTGCACGCCGCTGACGTTGCCCACCTGCTGGAGCTTTTGGATGAAAAGCACCGGATGGAACTGGTGCGCGTCTGGAAGGGTGGACTGGACGGCGAGATTCTTTCGGAACTGTCCGAGGGCGTGCGCGAAGAGATCATCGAGGCGCTCGAGCCCGGTGAACTGGCAGACGCCGTGCGCGAGCTGGAATCCGACGATGTGGTCGACCTTGTCGAATACCTCGATGAAGAACAGCAAGAGGCGGTTCTGGACGCGCTTGAGCCGACCGAGCGTGTCGCGGTTGAAAAGGCGCTGGCCTATCCCGAGGAATCAGCTGGCCGCCACATGCAGGTCGAGATTGTCCGCGCGCCCGAGCATTGGACCGTGGGCGAGGCAATTGACTTTCTGCGGTCTGATGTTGACCTGCCCGATCAGTTTTACCACGTCATTCTGGTCGATCCGCGGATGAAAGCCGTCGGCTACGTCACGCTGGGGCGCGTCTTGTCATCGCCGCGCAAGGCCCTGTTGCGAGACATTACCGAAGACAGCTTTCGCACCTTTCACGTCACCGACCCTGCGGCGGACGTTGCCTATGCGTTCAACCACTATCACCTGATCTCGGCGCCGGTGGTGGATGAGGACGACCGACTGGTCGGTGTCATCACGATCGACGACGCGATGACGCTTTTGGACGAGGAACACGAAGAAGACATCCTGCGTCTTGCCGGTGTGGGTGAGGGCAATCTTTCCGACAGCGTGCCCGACACGCTGCGCCAGCGACTGCCGTGGTTGGCGGTGAACCTGATTACGGCGGTTCTGGCTTCGGGCGTGATTGCGATGTTCCAGACCGAGATTGCGGGGCTTGTGGCGCTTGCGGTCTTGATGCCGATTGTGGCCTCGATGGGCGGCAATGCTGGCACCCAGTCGTTGACGGTTGCCGTGCGCGCCATTGCCACCCGCGATCTGACGGAATCCAACCTATGGCGCGTGATCCGGCGCGAGATGATGGTGGGCCTTGGCAACGGCCTGGTCTTCGCCATCGTCATGGGCGCGGTCGGCTGGGCGTGGTTTGGCTCGCCCATGCTGGGCGTGGTGATCGGGGTGGCCATGGTGGTAAACCTTGTGGTCGCGGGGCTTGCCGGCACGGCTGTTCCAGTGGTGCTGGAACGTATCGGCGTCGATCCCGCGCTGGCCTCTGGCGCCTTTGTCACCACGGTCACCGACGTCGTTGGCTTTTTCGCCTTTCTGGGTTTGGCCTCGGCGGTCCTGTTATGAACGATCTCGCCGCGATCAAGGCCACAGCGCGGACTGCGGCCTTTGCGCGGCGCAAGATCGCCTTTGATGCGGGGCTTGCGACGGCAGACTATCTGCACAAGGCGCTGGCGCCGCACATGGGCCGTCCCGTTGCGGGCTATATGGCGATGCGCACCGAAATCGATCCCACGCCCGCTATGGCGCGGGCAGCCGCGCAGGGCCCCGTGGGCGTTCCCGTCATCATGGCCAAAGACACGCCGCTGCGGTTTCGTCAGTGGACGCCGGACGTGCAGATGGTGGATGGCCCCTTTGGCGCCAAGGTGCCCGCCAGCGGCGACTGGATCGAGCCCGAGGTGCTGATCGTGCCGCTGGTTGCGTGGGACCGGCGCGGCGGGCGGCTGGGTTATGGCGGGGGGTTTTATGACCGGACGCTGCAAATGTTGCGCGCCCGCCGACCGACACTTGCCATCGGCTTTGCTTTTGCGGCACAGGAGACGGACGCCCTGCCTCTGGAGCCGACCGATCAGTGGCTGGACCTGATAGTGACCGAAGCGGGCATCATCACGCCCGAAAGGAGCCGCGCGCCATGACCGTTGTCATCCACCACAACCCTGCATGCGGCACCTCGCGCAATGTGCTGGCCGTGATCGAGGCTGCGGGTTATGCCCCTGTGGTGATTGATTATCTCAGCGAAGGCTGGACGCGCCCGCAGCTTTTGGCGCTGTTCGCCGCTGCGGATCTGACGCCACGCAGCGCGCTGCGAACATCGAAATCGCCGGCGGCGGAACTGGGGCTTCTGGATGAGACGGTGAGTGACGAAACCATCCTGTCCGCCATGCTGGAACACCCCGTCTTGGTAAACCGCCCCATCGTCTGCACCCCCAAGGGCGTGCGCCTGTGCCGCCCGTCAGAGGCGGTTCTGGACCTCTTGGACAATTGGCCCAAGGGCCCCTTTCTCAAAGAGGACGGCAGCGAAATGATCGACGCGCAGGGCGCGAGGGTCGGCGCATGAAAATCCTGTTTCTGGGCGATGTCATGGGCCGCGCGGGTCGGGCGGCCATTGCCGCCCATCTGCCCAAGCTGCGCGAGGCATGGAAGCTCGACTTCGTTGTGGTCAACGGCGAAAACGCCTCGTCCGGCATGGGTCTGACGGGTGAACACGCCAAGATGATCTTGTCCGCAGGTGCCGATGTGGTGACGCTGGGCGACCATGCCTTTGACCAGAAGGATATGCTGACCTTCATTGAAAACGAGCCGCGCATCATCCGCCCGCTCAACTACGCCAAGACCGCGCCCGGCCATGGGGCGCGGGTTTTTACCACCAAGTCGGGTAAGAAGGTGCTGGTGGCGCAGGTTCTGGGGCAGGTTTTCATGAAGCGCGCGTTTGACGACCCCTTTTCGGCAGTCGATGCGGTGCTGCGCCAGTTTCCGCGCGGCGGGCTGGTGCAGGCGAGCCTGATCGACATGCATTGCGAGGCCACATCGGAAAAAATGGCCATGGGCCATTTCTGCGCGGGTCGTGCCTCGGTCGTGGTGGGGACGCATACCCATGTCCCGACCGCTGACGCCATGATCCTGCCCGGCGATACGGCCTATATGACTGATGCGGGCATGTGCGGCGACTACAATTCGGTGATCGGCATGGACAAGGCCGAGCCGATGCGCCGTTTTGTCACCGGCATGACCAAAACGCGGTTCGAGCCTGCAAGTGGCGAGGCGACGCTGTCGGGGCTCTATGTCGAAACCGATGATATGACGGGTGCCGCCAAGCGTGTGCAGATGATCCGCCAAGGTGGCCGGCTGTCGCAGGCCGCACCATGACCCAGCATCGTCTGCTCTATCCGGCCGTTCTGGTTGCAAGCGGCGCGGGCTGGGGCGTTACCGTAAGCCTTGGCAAGATCGCGGTTTCAACGGGTTATGGGCCGCTTGGCCTGATTTTCTGGCAGTTTGTGGTGGCGGCGCTGACGCTTGGCCTCATTCAGATATTACGCCGCCGCCCGATCCGCCCCACCCTGTCGCGTCTGCGTTTTGCAGCACTAATTGCCGTGGTGGGCACGCTTGCGCCCAACTCGGTCTTTTATATTGCGGTCGGCCAATTGCGCGCGGGTATCGTGGCGATCGTGACGTCGATGATCCCGTTGTTTTCCTACATACTGGCCATTGCAATCGGGGCCGACCGACCGGAACGCGGCCGGATCATGGGCTTGGTGCTGGGCCTTTGCGGCGTGATGTTGATTGCAATTCCCGATGGCAGTCTGGCCGAGGGCGTTGCTGTCGGTTGGGTGCTTTTTGCGCTGATGGCGCCGGTTTTCTATGCAGTCGAGGCCAATATCGTCGACCGGTTCGGCACCGCCGGCATGGGCCCGATAGAAGCCATGTTCCTGATCTCGGTTACAGGTGCGGTGATGACGTTCCCGCTGGCAATCGGCACCGGCCAATGGATAAATCCGATGAACGGCATCGGTGAGCCGGAACTTGCGCTTATCCTGTCTTCGGTGCTGCATGCGCTGGCCTATTCGGCCTACGTCTGGCTTGCCGCGAACGCCGGTGCGGTCTTTGCCGCGCAAAGCAGTTATATCGTCACCGCCTCGGGCGTTTTCTGGGCCATGGCGCTATTGGGCGAGCGGTTTTCCGGATGGGTCTGGGTTTCTTTGCTTTTGATTTTCGTGGGCCTTGCCTTCGTCCAGCCCCGCCGCGCCGGCGTTGCCGGCGAGGGGCTGGCGGGATAGCTTGTTCCTAGAGGAGTAGCGCCATGGGTCTGATCGATTTGGGCGATGCCTCACCTTGGGTTGCGCTGGCAATCGTGGTGTTGATGTTTCTGGCTTTCCTGCGCGAGGCATGGCCGACCGAGGTCGTCGCCATCGGCGGGGCGGCAACCATGCTGTTGTCGGGGCTTTTGCCCTATGATCGCGCCACGGACGTGCTGTCGAACCCTGCCCCTTGGACCATCCTTGCGATGTTTATCCTGATGGGCGCCCTGATCCGCACGGGCGGGCTGAGTGTCTTGACGCAGTTTGCCGAACGCCATGGGCGCGCGCGACCACGGATGACGATTGCCGTGCTGATGGCTGCGGTCATTTTTGCTTCGGCTTTTGTGAACAACACGCCCGTGGTCGTGGTGATGCTGCCGGTCTTTGTGCATCTGTCCAAAACCATGGGCACCACGGCCTCCAAGCTGTTGATCCCGCTCAGCTATGCCTCGATCGTGGGCGGCACGCTGACCCTGATCGGCACCTCGACCAATCTTTTGGTCGATGGCGTGGCGCGGGGGGCCGGTCTTGCGCCATTCACCATCTTCGAAATCATGCCCATCGGTCTGGTGATCGCGGGCTGGACGATGGCCTATCTCTATCTGATCGGCCGCCGCCTGTTGCCAGACCGCGACAGCATGGCAAACCTTTTGTCCGACAAATCCAAGATGCGGTTTTTCACCGAGGCCGTCATTCCTGCCCAGTCCAACCTTGTTGGCCGCGAGGTGCAGAGTGTGCAGCTGTTCAAACGCGAGGGCGTGCGTCTGGTCGATGTGATCCGCGGTGATCTGTCCCTGCGGCGTGATCTGGCCAGTGTCATGCTTGAACCGGGTGACCGCGTGGTGCTACGCACGGCGATGAGCGAGCTTTTGTCGTTGCAACGCGACAAGAGCCTGCGGCGCATGGATCAGGTTTCGGCGGTTGAAACCACGACGGTCGAAGTGCTGATCACCCCCGAATGCAAGATGGTCGGCCGCCGTCTGGGCGAACTGCGCCTGCGGCGGCGCTATGGCATCTATGTGCTGGCCGTCCATCGCCGCGACCGCAACATCGGCCGCCAGATCGATGATCTGGTGGTCAAGGTCGGCGATACGCTGTTGCTGGAAGGCGCGCCCGAGGATGTGCAGAAGCTGGCCGAAGATTTCGAGCTTGGCGGCGTATCGCGCCCCTCGGCCCGCGCCTATCGCCGCGGCCATGCGCCGATTGCCATTCTGACCATGGCCGCCATTGTCGTGCTGGCTGCTTTTGACGTGGCGCCGATCCTGATGCTGGCCTTTGTTGGCATCGCGGTGGTGCTGGTGACGCGCTGCATCGACGCCGATGAGGCCTTTGGCCATGTCGAAGGCGGCTTGATGGCGCTGGTTTTTGCCATGCTTCTTGTCGGGGCGGGTCTGGAAAGCTCGGGTGCCGTCGACATGATCGCGGGGGCGCTTGCCCCGCATATGACCGACCTGCCGCCATGGGCGCTGGTCTTGGCGGTCTATACGCTGTCCATGGTGCTGACCGAGCTTGTGTCCAACAACGCCGTGGGCGTGGTGATGACGCCGATCGCCATCGGTCTGGCACAGGCTATCGGCGTTGATCCACGGCCCTTGGTCGTGGCGGTGATGATGGCGGCCTCGGCCAGTTTCTCGACCCCCATCGGCTATCAGACCAATACGATGGTCTATGGTCCGGGCGGCTATAAGTTCACCGATTTCCTGCGCGTCGGCGTGCCGCTTAACCTGTCGCTTGCGGTCATCTGTTCGCTGGTGATCCCCCAGATATGGCCGCTTTGATGGCGCGCGCGGGCGGGGTTGCGGCCCTAGGGCGCGCTGACATATAGAGGCGCGAACCAATCATCGCGTCATAACGGGGTCCCCATGGCCGGCCATTCCAAATGGGCAAACATCCAGCACCGCAAGGGCAAGCAGGATGCCGCCCGCTCGAAACTCTTTTCCAAGCTCGCCAAGGAAATCACCGTGGCGGCCAAGATGGGCGATCCCGACCCCGACAAGAACCCGCGTCTGCGTCTGGCCGTGAAAGAAGGCCGTTCGAACTCGATGCCCAAGGACGTGATCGAACGTGCGATCAAGAAATCGCAGACCGGTGACGCCGACAGCTATGACGAAATCCGTTATGAGGGCTACGGCCCCAACGGCGTGGCGATCATTGTCGAGGCGCTGACCGACAACCGCAACCGCACCGCCTCGAACGTCCGTTCGACCTTTGGCAAGAACGGCGGCAATCTGGGCGAAACCGGTTCGGTCAGCTTCATGTTCGATCGCAAGGGCGAGATCATGTTCAAGGCCGCCGTGGGCGATGTCGACAGCGTGATGATGGCCGCGATCGAGGCTGGCGCCGAAGACGTCGAGAGCGACGAGGACGGGCACTGGATCTACTGCAATGACACCGATCTGGCCGAGGTTTCCAACGCCTTGGAAGCAGCCCTTGGCGAGTCCGAGACCACAAAACTGGTCTGGCGCCCCAAGACGGGCACCCCTCTGGACCTTGAGGGCGTCAAATCGGTGATGAAGCTGATCGAAACGCTGGAAGACGACGATGACGTGCAGTCCGTCACCCATAATATGGAAGCCAGCGACGAGGTCATGGCCGCCTACGCCGAACTGTGATCGGTTTCGAATGGATTGAAGGGCCGTCCGTTTGGGCGGCCCTTGTCATTTGCGTCGCTGCCTGTCACCGCTGGCGTCATGGTTGATACGCCGCCCCCACGCCCGCTTGCGGGCATTCTCTGGATGATCCTGACAGGCCTGTGTTTTATTGGGGTCACCGCCTTGGTCAAACACATCGGCCGCTCGTTACCGTCGCAAGAGGCGGTGTTCCTGCGCTACCTGCTGGGGCTGGTTTTCGTGTTGCCGATGCTGCCTGATATGTTGCGCACGGGGCTGGACCGACGTCTGGCGCGGGGCTTTGCCCTCAGGGGTGTGCCGCACAGTTTTGCGACGCTGCTGTGGTTCTATGCCATGACCAAGATCCCGATGGCCGAGGTGACGGCCATGGGTTACCTGCAACCGGTTTATCTGTCTGTCGGCGCGGCGCTGTTTTTTGGCGAGGCGCTGGCTGCCAGACGCATGGCGGCGATTGGTGTGGCCATCATCGGCGCCTTGATCATCCTGCGGCCGGGCTTTCGTGAACTATCGCCCGGGCATCTCGCGATGCTGGCCTCGACCCCTTGTTTTGCGGTCAGTTATCTTCTGGCCAAGCGTTTGACCGAACTTTCATCGCCTGCCGTGGTTGTGGGCTGGTTGTCCATCACGACCACCATCGGCTTGGCGCCCTTTGCATGGGCGGTCTGGGTCACACCAAGCATGGGCGATCTGGGCTGGCTGTTGTTGACGGCGGCCTTTGCCACGGCGGGTCACTATACGATGATGCTGGCCTTCCGTGCCGCACCCATGGCCGTGACGCAGCCGGTCACCTTTCTGACCCTGATCTGGTCGGTCAGTCTTGGTTACCTGCTGTTTGGCGAAGGCGTGGACGCGATGGTGGTTCTTGGCGGTGCGGTCATCGTCGCGGCGGTCAGCTATATCGCCCTGCGCGAGGCAAGGTTGAACCGTCGCCGCGTGCCGGTCGTCTAGACCTGCGGCTTGCTGGCGATCCGCGCCAGAACCGAGGCCTCGGTGATCTGGCCGATGGGCTTGCCATCCTCTTGCACCGCAAGGCTCCCGCCTGCCGGCAATCTGGCCAGAATCTCGCGCAGCGGTGTTTCGGCATCGACCGCATCGCCCGCGCCCTTGCCGGCAATCATCACGTCGCGCGCCGTCAGAACGCCTAGCGGGTTCATATGGGCCACGAAATCAGCGACATAACCGTTTTCCGGCGCGTTGATGATGTCGCGCGCCGTGCCGCATTGCACGATCCGGCCACCCTCCATCAGGGCAATGCGATTGCCGATCTTGAAGGCCTCATCCAGATCATGGCTGACAAAGATGATGGTGCGCTTGAGCTTTTGTTGCAGCTCTAGCAACTCGTCTTGCAGCTTGGTGCGGATCAACGGATCAAGCGCAGAGAAAGGTTCGTCCATCAAAAGGATCGGCGCTTCTGTCGCGAATGCGCGGGCCAGACCCACACGCTGTTGCATGCCACCCGACAACTCGCCCACTTTGCGCTCGGCCCAGTCGGTCAAGCCGACCAAGGCCAATTGGGCGTCCACCTTTTCGCGGCGCAGGGCATGCGACATGCCCGCCAATTCCAGACCCAGCCCGACGTTTTCCCGCACGGTCCGCCACGGCAAAAGACCGAATTGCTGGAAAACCATGGCAACACGGGTCGAGCGGATCTGGCGCAGAACCTCTTTGCTGGCGCCAGTCACGTCAACGATCTTGTCGCCGTCATGCACCCGCGCCCGCCCGCGCACCACAGGGTTCAGCCCGTTGACCGCGCGCAACAGCGTCGACTTGCCCGAGCCAGAAAGCCCCATCAGAACAAGGATTTCGCCCTCGTCCACCGTCAGCGAACAGTCATGCACGCCCAGAACCTGACCGGTTGTGCGCTGGATTTCGCCGCGGCTGAGGCCCTGATCCATCAGCGGCAGCGCCGCGCCAGGGTTATCGCCAAAGACGATCGAGACGTTATCAAACTCGACCGCGACGCGGGGCTTGTGCATGGGACCGCTCATTTCCGTTCCATCCGCAGCATCCGGTCCAGCACGATCGCGACGACCACGATCACAAAGCCCGATTCAAACCCTTTGGCGGTATTCACCTGATTGAGCGCGCGCACCACAGGCACCCCAAGCCCATTGGCCCCGACCAGCGCCGCAATCACCACCATCGACAGCGACAGCATGATTGTCTGGTTCAGTCCGGCCATGATCTGGGGCAGGGCATAGGGCAATTCGACTTTCCACAGGGTCTGGCGCGGTGTGGCGCCAAAGGCCTGCGCGGCCTCCAAAAGGGGCTGGGGGGTGGAACTGACCCCCAGATGCGTCAGCCGGATCGGTGCGGGGACCACGAAGATCACCGTCGCGATCAGGCCCGGCACCATGCCAAGGCCAAAGAACACGATCGCGGGAATAAGATAGACGAATGTCGGCAAGGTCTGCATCAGGTCCAGAACCGGACGCATCCATGCATAGGCGCGCGGACGGTGGGCAAAGGCGATGCCAACCGGCACGCCGACACCCATGCAAACCACGCACGAACACAGGATCAGCGTCAGGCTTTCGGTCGTTTCCTTCCAATAGCCTTGGTTGATGATGAACAGAAAACCCAAGAGCGTCAGTGCCGCCGGTTTCCAACTGCGCTGCAAGAACCACGTCAAGGCGGTAAAGGCGGCGACAATCACCAATGGATGGGGGCTTTGCAGGACCCAAAGGATGGCATTGACCAGCCATTCCAGCGCGGCCGATAGCCCGTCAAAGAAAAAGGCGGCCTTTACTTCCAGCCACTTGAAGATCTGACCCGCAATCTTGCCTACGGGGATCTTGTTTGCGGTAAGCCAGTCCAGCATGGCCCCTCCCTTCATGTGGCGCGCAGAATCTCGGCCGGGCGCGTCGGTCCTGACAAGGGTCAGTGATAAAGCGGGGCCGCACCCTGTTGGCGCGGCCCCGACCTGTGCTTAGCCGCCGACAGCAGCAGCCACGGCCGCAGCCGCGTCGCCACCGTCCTTGGTGGTCACGCCGACCAGCCAGCCCTGATACGCGTCGGGGTTGGCCGCAAGCCATGCCTTGGCGGCATCTTGCGGGTCCATCGCGTCATCAAGGATCGCCCCCATGATTTCGTTCTCCATGGGCAACGTAAAGGCGAGGTTCTGCAGCAGTTTGCCCACATTGGGGCAGGCATCGACATAGCCAGCTGTGGTGTTGGTATAAACCGTGGCGCCACCGAAATCGGGGCCGAACCAGTCATCGCCACCCGTCAGATAGACCATATCGAAATTGGCGTTCATCGGGTGGGGTTCCCAACCGAGGAAGACCACGGGCTCGGACCGGCCATCGGCGCGGGCGACCTGCGCCAGCATACCCTGCTCCGAGCTTTCGACGACCTCGAACCCAGTCAGGCCAAAGGCGTCTTGGTCGATCATGTCCATGATCAGGCGGTTGCCGTCGTTGCCGGGCTCGATGCCATAGATCTTGCCTTCAAGCTCGTCTTTATGCGCGGCGATATCGCCGAAATCGCCAATGCCCAGATCGGCAGCGGCGCGGTTGACGGCCAGCGTGTATTTGGCGCCTTCAAGGTTGGCGCGGACCGTG
>JAHEBS010000163.1 GCA_024642145.1 Marivivens sp. | reverse complement strand
TGCGGCCCTTGCAGCGCGGATCGCGCGCGGGTCGGTGTCGGTCGCCCTGAAACTGACGCGCGACGAATTACCAAGTGGGCTTGCGCTGGACGAGGCTGTCTTGGACCGCACCTTGGCCGCTTTGGCCGCGATTGAAGAACGCGCGCGTAAATTTGGCGTGGCGCTGGCGCCTGCCTCCACCGCCGAGGTCATGGCGGCGCGCGGTGTTGTCCGCTCCGAGCCCGCGACCGAGAATGACACCGCCCAGACGGTCAAGGTTCTCAGCGCCGATCTCGATGCGCTGATCGACGATTTTCTGGCCATGCGGGGGCGCGAGGGGCAGGCTCTGGCTGCGGTTCTCGGTGACCAACTCACCCAGATCGAAAGCCTGACCGCCGCCGCCCGCGCGGCCGCTGTTGCCCGCCGCGACGAAACGCGCGCGGCCATGGCCGCCGCCATGGCGCGCGTCGTCGAGAATCTGGGCGAAATGGACGAGGCGCGCATGACGGCGGAACTGGCGGTGATTGCCGTCAAATCCGACATCACCGAAGAACTTGACCGGCTTGATACCCATGTCGCCGCGGGCCGCGCGCTTTTGGCCGATCCGGCACCGGCGGGCCGCAAACTCGATTTTCTCGCGCAAGAATTCAACCGCGAGGCCAATACGCTTTGTTCCAAGGCGCAATCAACGGCGCTGACCGCAATCGGGCTGGACCTCAAGGCCGTGATCGATCAGATGCGCGAGCAAATCCAGAACGTGGAATGATGATGCAAAGACGTGGCCTCCTCCTGATCCTTTCCTCGCCATCGGGCGCAGGCAAGTCGACCATGACCCAACGCCTGCGCGCTTGGGACCCGACGATCCGTTTTTCGGTCTCGGCCACCACCCGCGCCCCCAGAACGGGTGAAGTGGACGGGCGCGAATACTATTTTCGGGACCGCGCCACGTTTCAGACGATGGTCGAGGCGGGTGAGATGCTGGAACATGCCGAGGTGTTCGGCAATTTTTACGGCAGCCCCAAGGGTCCGGTCGTCGCCAATATGGAGGCGGGCGTCGACACGCTTTTCGACATCGACTGGCAGGGCGGCCAGCAGATCAAACAGGCGATGGGCAGGGATGTCGTGTCGATTTTTATCCTGCCGCCGTCGATTGCCGAATTGGAACGCCGCCTGCGCGGACGTGGGCAGGACAGCGACGAGGTGATCGCGGGTCGCATGGCCAAGAGCATGGATGAAATCAGCCATTGGTCCGACTACGACTATGTTCTGGTGAACGAAAATCCGGATGAATGCGAGGCAAGCCTTCGCGCCATCGTCACCTGCGAACGTCAAAAAAGGCAGCGTCAGACCGGACTGACCACCTTTGTTCAACATCTGGGAAAAGAATACGGGGGGCGCTGATGCTCTATGAACTGGACGGGATCCGCCCCGAGATCGATGAAACCGCTTGGATCGCGCCCGGATCGCATTTGATCGGGCGGGTGCGGATGCGGGCGGACAGCTCTGTCTGGTTTGGTGTGACGATCCGTGGCGATAACGAATGGATCGAGATCGGTCGCGGCTCGAACGTGCAGGAAAATGCGGTCCTGCACACCGACATGGGCTTTCCCCTGACCATCGGCGCCGATTGCACCATCGGGCATAAGGCCATGCTGCATGGCTGCACCATCGGCGACAACACCCTGATCGGGATGGGTGCGATGATCATGAACGGGGCGGTGATCGGCAAGAACTGCCTGATCGGCGCTGGCGCCATGGTAACCGAGGGCAAGGTGATTCCCGAAGGTTCGATGGTCGTGGGCACCCCCGGTAAGGTGGTGCGCCAGCTTGATGCGGCATGGATCGAACGTCTGGCTCATTCGGCCGAAAGCTATCGCAAACATGTGCGGCAATGCCGCGCCAGCCTGAAAGCGCTCTGACATGAAGACCCCGCGCACGATCGTCCGCCGTACCGACTGGCCGCAGGGGACGACCCGCGCGGTAGGCACGCCCTTGCAGCCCTCGGTGGTCTACGCCGCCGCTGATCCTGATGATCTTGACCGCGTTTACGACGAGAAATCGGGCTATACCTATGCCCGCGAAGGCCACCCCAACGCCACCGTGCTGGCCGCCAAGGTGAACTTTCTCGAAGGGGCTGCCCATGGCATCGTCACTGGATCGGGCATGAGCGCGGTCGGCGTGGCGCTGTTGGGCGTGCTGAAAACGGGCGATCATGTGATTGGCGGCGACCAGCTTTACGGGCGCAGCCTGCGCCTGATGACCCAGGAATTGCCGCGTCTGGGGATAACCAGTTCGCTCGTCGATCCGACCGACGCCGCCGCGATCCGCGCCGCGATCCGCCCCGAAACGCGCGCCATTCTGGTCGAGGTGGTGTCAAACCCGACGCTGCGTGTGGCCGATATGGAGGGCATTGCGGCCATCGCCAAGGACCATCGCCTGACGCTGATCGTGGACAATACCTTTACCACACCGCGTCTCTACCGCCCGCTTGACCACGGGGCCGACATCACCATCCAGTCTGTCACCAAACTTTTGGCGGGGCATTCCGATGTGACGCTGGGCTATGTGGGCACCAATGATGCGGCCTTGGCCCAGCGGATGATGGAGGCCAATGTGACTTGGGGGCTGACGCCAAGCCCCTTTGATTGCTGGCTTGCCGAGCGCGGACTCCAGACCTTTGACCTGCGCTTTGATCGCGCGCAGGCGACGGCTGCGCGGCTGGCGGATGCGCTGGCGGGTGCCCAAGGCATTGACCGCGTGATCTACCCCACACGCCCCGACCACCCCGACCACAATCGCGCCGTGGCCCTTTTTGGCGGGCAGGGCGGCAATATGCTGAGCCTTGTGCTGAAAGGCGGCAGGGCTGCGGCCAACGCCTTTACCCGCGCGGCACCCGAGGTCAATTTCGCCCCCACGCTTGGCGATGTCGGCACAACGCTGTCGCATCCGCCCTCATCCTCGCACCGCGCCCTGACACCAGAGGGGCGCGCGGCCTTGGGGATCACGGAAGGGTTTTTCCGCGTCTCGGTCGGGCTCGAGGACCCCGCGCTGTTGATCGAGGAACTGACGATCGCCGCCGAGGCCGCGTCCAAGGCCCGCTGATCACAGGCGCGGCAGCCAGACCTGATCTAGGATCATGATATCGAAATCCAGTGACGGAAAGGCACCGCGCACCTCGCGCAGAACAACCTCTGGATGAGGGATTTCCTGTGCCACCACACGGTAGCGACCGCGAAACCGCAGCGCCGTCAACAGCTCGGCCAGATCAAAGGCGTCAAAGTCTTCATGCACCAGCGCCGACAGCACGACATCGGGCTGCACCGCCCCCAACAGGTCCAGCGACAAGCTTGCGAAATTGGCGAAATGATAACCATCCAGCACCAGCGGCGCGCTGTCGCCGCCACGGCCCACAACCAGCATGACAGGCAGACCCACAGGGTCGGCCCCGGCAAAACCAGAATGTTGTGTCAAACCGACTTTCCTAAACTTGTTCCTTCGTCCGCACGCCTAGCTTCCCTAGGGGAAGGTAACGTGTTCATGGCCCTGAATACAATTATAAGGAGAATGTCCAGCGGGTCTATCCCGGATTTGCGCGAAGACGGAAAATACCCTAGGTAAGTGACCTAAACCATGCCCACACATGACATTACCCAGCTTATAGAGGCCTTGCCCCAGCCCACCGTTCTGGTCGGCGCTGATGGACTGCTGCGCGCCATGAACCGTAGCGCGGACGCGCTATTGGGCCATGATCTGGTCGGCCGACATTATGTCACCGCTCTGCGCCAGCCCGCGTTGTTGGACCGTGTCGAGGCGATTTTAGGCGGGGAACCCGCGGGCCAGTCGCGGTTTCTGGCGACCGAAGGTCGGCGCGACACCTTCTGGCAGGTGGATATTGCGCCCATGGCGGATACAGCTGGTCGGGGTGCGGTGTTGGTCTTTACCGACACGACCGAGGCCGCCGACGCGCTGCAGATGCGGCGCGATTTCATTGCCAATGTCAGCCACGAGCTTCGTTCGCCCATCACGGCGATCCTCGGTTTCATCGAAACCCTGCAAGGCCCCGCGTCCCAAGATGCCGCCGCACGGGCGCGGTTTCTGACAGTGATGCAAAGCGAGGCCGAGCGGATGAACCGTCTGGTCGATGATCTTTTGCAACTCAACCGCGTCGAACAGAGCGAGCGCCGCAGACCCATGACGCCAGTCGATCTGAACGGGCTGGTCACCGCGACCTCTGGCGCGCTTGCGCCACTGGCCGAGATCAGAGGCACCAAGGTTTTGTTGCAGCTCTCCGACCCGCCAATCCATGTGCCGGGTGATCTGGATCAGCTGCGACAGGCCTTGGGAAATCTGGTGGAAAACGCCATCAAATATGGCGGCGACGGCAGCACGGTGACCTTGTCGCTTTCGACGCCGGCCTTTGAGCCTCAGTTGCAGGGGCAGGGGGTGCGCCTGACGGTTGCCGACCAAGGCGCAGGCATTGCCCCGCAACATATCCCGCGCCTGACCGAGCGGTTTTACCGTGTCGATGACCATCGGGGCCGCAATGCGGGCGGCACGGGTCTGGGGCTGGCGATCGTCAAGCACATCATGAACCGCCACCGCGGCCGTTTGTTGATCGAGAGCCAGCAGGGAGCGGGCTCGGAATTCACGCTGCTACTGCCGTTGTCCTGACGGGTGTCACAAAACTTTTGCAATACTGTCACAAAACCTTGTCGCGACTCACGCAAACGGGCGCCATCGACCAGACAAGGTCGCCACGACAGACAGGAGATAAGATGTCTTTCACCAAGCTGGGCGTTTCGATCCTCGCGATCGCTGCTGCCGCCACCCCCGCTCTGGCCCGCGACAATATCCATATCGCTGGTTCTTCGACCGTTCTGCCCTATGCCACCATCGTGGCCGAGCTGTTTGGCGAGAACTTCGATTATGCCACCCCCGTCGTCGAATCCGGCGGTTCGGGTGCTGGCATCAAGATGTTCTGCGAAGGCGTCGGCGAAGAGACCATCGACATCGCCAATGCCTCGCGCGCCATGAAGGACAGCGAGATTGCCGATTGCGCCGCCAATGGCGTGACCGACATCATGGAAGTCCGCATCGGTTATGACGGCATCGTTTTCGCCTCGGACATTGGCGGAAACGCTTTTGCCTTTACGCCCGCCGACTGGTTCAACGCACTTTCGGCCAAGGTGGTGATCGACGGTCAGATCGTCGACAACCCCTACACCAACTGGAGCGAAATCGATCCCTCGCTGCCCGACCAGCCCATTCAGGCCTTCATCCCCGGCACCAAGCACGGCACGCGTGAAGTGTTCGAGGTCAAGGTGATCGAGCAGGGTTGCAAGGACTCGGGCGCCGAAGAGGCCTTTGTCGCCGCCATGGGCGAAACCGATGGCCCCAAGGCCTGTATCGCACTGCGCACCGATGGCCGTTCGGTCGATATCGACGGTGACTACACCGAGACGCTGTCGCGCATCGCGGCTGACGCCAACGGCATCGGCGTGTTCGGTCTGTCCTTCTACGAAAACAACACCGACAAGCTGCAAGTTGCCACCATGTCAGGCGTCGTGCCTTCGACCGAATCCATCGCCTCGGGCGAATATCCGGTCTCGCGTCCGCTCTACTTCTACGTCAAGGCGCAGCATCTGGCCGTGATCCCCGGCCTGCAGGACTACGCAGACTTCTTTGTCTCGGACGACATGGCTGGTCCTGACGGCCCCTTGGCTGAATATGGTCTGGTTTCGGACCCCGAGCTTGCCGATACGCAGGCTGCGGTTGCCGAAGACCGTCTGATCGGTCAATAAGTTAGACAAGACCTGAAAACGACAGGGGGTGCGCGTTTCTCGCGCGCCCCCGCATCTGACTAAAAAGGCTGCCGCCGCATGTTTTCCTTTACCCTGCCTTTTGTGGTTGTGATGGCCATTGCGATCATTGGCGCCTTTGTGGCCCGCGCACGCGCCGCGCGCCTCTGGGCTGCAGGTGGCAGGATGGCCGCCCTTCCGGCCGCACACGGACAATACAGCCTTCTGGTCAGCCTTGTTCCGTCGCTGGCGTTGATGCTGGTCTGGCCCCTTGCCGCGCGACTGGTTTCCGGCGCGGGCTACGAGGTGCTG
>JAHEBS010000162.1 GCA_024642145.1 Marivivens sp. | reverse complement strand
AGGCATCCGCGTCTTTGCGACCGGTGGTATCGGCGGCGTCCATAAGGGTGCCGAAACCAGCTTTGACATATCGGCCGATCTGCGGGAATTGGCGCAGACGCCCGTGACCGTGGTGGCGGCGGGGGCCAAGGCCATTCTCGATCTACCCAAGACGCTTGAGGTGCTGGAAACGTTTGGCGTGCCGGTCATTGCCTATGGGCAGGATGACTTCCCCGCCTTTTGGTCGCGGTCCTCGGGGCTGAAAGCGCCGTTGCGGATGGATACCCCCGCCGAGATCGCCGCGGCGGCACGGATGCGCGCCGGACTCGGCTTGCCCGGCGGTCAACTGGTCGCCAACCCGATTCCGCCCGAGGCCGAAATAGCCGCCGAAACGCTGGCCCCTCTGATCGCACAGGCAGTGGCCGAAGCCGAGGCGCAGGGCATTTCCGCCAAATCGGTGACGCCCTTTATGCTGCAGCGGATCTTCGAACTGACCGACGGGGCGAGCCTTGCCGCGAATATCGCGCTGGTTCTGAACAACGCGCGCCTCGGGGCCGCCATTGCCGCGCAATTTTGATCGGCGCGCCATTGCGCCACCCCACCACAGCCCCTAGATTCCCCGTCAACCGGGAGAATTGGCGTGAACGATAACGAACAGCATGAGATCCACCTCCCGCGCCGCCGCAACCGCGTGCTGTCCGGATTTCGCAATAATTTTCTGGCCGGTCTGGTGGTGGTTGCCCCCATCGGCATGACGGTCTGGTTGATCTGGTCGATTATGGGCTGGATCGACAGTTTCGTGCTGCCTTTCGTGCCGCCGCAATTCAACCCCGAGCGCTATACCGGTCTCAACCTGCGCGGCGTGGGCGTGATCTTTTTTCTGGTCTTTACCGTTCTGGTGGGCTGGATCGCCAAGGGCCTTATCGGGCGCAGCCTTTTGGCTTGGGGCGAGCGGCTTGTGGCGCGGATGCCCGTGGTGCGGTCGATCTACAATGGCGTCAAACAGATTGCCGAGACGGTGTTTTCGCAAAGTGGCAGCAATTTCGACAAGGCCTGCTTGATCGAATACCCCAGCCCCGGCATCTGGGCCTTGGCGTTCATTTCGACCTCGGCAAGGGGCGAGATCGCCAAGAAGATCCCGCATGATCGCGAAATCGTTACGGTTTTTCTGCCAACAACACCAAACCCGACCTCGGGTTTCCTGCTGTTCCTGCCGCGTGAGGATGTGATTTTGCTGGATATGTCGGTCGAGGACGCCGCCAAATTGGTGATCTCGGCGGGTCTGGTCTATCCGGCTGAGGGCAAAGACGCGGACAAGCCCAAGACCATCGACAAATAGCGCCGGTAGACGGCTGGGGTCATTCAGCCAAGGTGAATCTGGTTGCGATAGGCAAGCTTGACCAGCGCCTGCGCGGTGGTTTCAACATCCAAAGCCTGCCGCGCCAAGCGCAGATGCTTTTCCACGGTGGCGGCGCTGATGCCAACAATGGCGGCGATATCCTGCGTGGCTTTGCCTTCGGCCACCCAGCCCAGAACCTCGGCCTGACGCGCGGTCAGACGACGGCCGCCATCGTGGGGCAGGCCAATCAGACGTAGATGAGCTATATTTGCTAACATCATGATTTCACGTCCATAAGCCATCCATGTCGCATCAATCCGGGCCTGCGTGTGGTCCGCGCTGGCGGTCAGGGCCAAGATGCCGCAGAAACGCGGCGAAAGGCCGCGAAAGCTAATGGTATAGCCCGCAAGAACACCCATTGAGTTGTTGAAATCAATGACTTTCTTTTCATCTTCGCTGATCGTCGCCGTGCTAAGCCGTTCTTGTGTGGTGCGCCAGCTACACGCGCCCTCGTTGTCGAGCGCCCAGAGCAGCATGGGCGAGCTGCGAAATAACCCGCTGTCGATGAAATCGCGCACATAGGCCGCGTCATGACGCGCGAGAAACAACCAATCCTCGGGATTGCCCAGCCAATTGCCGTCGCGATAACGGGTATGGCCATAGATTAATCGATCAAATCCATAGGCTTGCAGCGCGCGGCACAACTCGTCCCAGACCAGAGATGTCGTTCTGGCGGCAGTGATCGTTTCGATATGGCCAAAGATGACGTTCTGCGCATCGACCTGCGCCATGTCATCACGGCGCAAACAGGGCTTTGCTGAAAACGCGTGTTTTGCAGGCATGGGGCGCTTTGACATTGTACTGGGTGACTCAACAAAAACCCTTGAATTACGATAGGCTTATCGATCCTTTGGTCAATCTATTAGTATTTGCGCACCATAATACCGATTATGCGAATAACGGATTTAGGGGCCTTACGCCCCGTAGTGCCAGTGCCAGTTGCCGATCAGCGTGGCGCGATAGACATCGGCAAGGCGGCGTAGCCCCTTTCCGTCAAGGCGTTCGTCAGGTTCCCACGCTTTGGCCGCAACCCCCATCATGCGCGGCATCAACATCGGCCAGATCTCGGCGTCGTCGGTGCTGAACTCGGACCAGAATGTGCCTTCGATGCCGATGATGCGTTCTGCGATGTCTTGTGCCTCCTCTGGCACAACGCGCCAGTCGACCGTGTTTTCCAGCGGCGTGATCGCAGCCCATGTGGCGCCCCAGTCCTGCGGGTCGTCGGTGTGGGCCATGTCCAAATAGATGTGCTGCGCGGGCGACATCACCACGTCATAGCCGCGCCGCGCCGCTGCGATACCAGGTCCCTGCCCCGACCAAGAGAACAGGATTGCATCATGGCCGATGCCGCCGTTGGCACCGCGCGCGGCCTCTTCCCATGCGGCGGGTCGGACGCCCAATGCAGTGACGCCTGCGGCGATGCGTTCCATCGTCCAACCTTGCACGTCATCGGTCGTTTCCAGCCCCTCGCGGGCCTTGAGTGCCGCGACTGCGGGCGAGCCTGCCCATGTATCATGCGGCAGTTCATCACAGCCCAGATGCAGAATGCCGAAGGGGAAAAGCTGCGCAACCTCGGCCGCGATGGCGTTGGTGACCTCCCACATCCGTGGCATGGCGGGGTTGATGGTGTTGGCCGCATAGCCCTGCACGCTGGTTTCAGCGCCATTGTCGGCGGGGTCGCGCAGACCTGCGATGGCAGCATTCATAGCCAATGCATGGGCCGGAACCTCGATTTCCGGCAAAATCTCGATATTGCGGGCCTTGGCATAGGCAATCAGATCGGCGACCTCGGCCTTGGAATAGGAACCGCCCGCACGAATGCCACCGCCGAACAGGCCCGGCAAAAGCTCGCCCTCGCCCCGATACGCCGTTTTTTGCCAAAGCGCGGGATAGCTGTCGATTTGCAGCCGAAACGCCTCGTCATCCGCAAAATGCCAGTGAAAGCGGTTGAGTTTGAACATGGCCATCAGGTCCATAAGCTGCCTGATGGTATCGACAGAGCGAAAGTTTCGCGCACAATCAAGGTGTTGTCCACGCCAACCAAAGCGCGGGCGATCCTCGATGACCCCTGTGGGGGCTTGGTCGCCATGGGTGATCTGCAGGGTGCGCAGTGTGATTGCGCCATAGAAAACCCCTGCCCGATCCTTGGCCCAGAGCCGCACCGCCGCGCCGCCAATCTCGAGCCGATAGGCCTCGGCTGCCAGAGTCTCGTCCGTCATGATCTGAACCGGAATGCCGCCGCCGGTCAGAAAGGATGCCGCGCCCAGCCGCGAGGCAAGCCGCAGATCGTCGACGACCGCGAAAGCCTCGTGTTTCGCCGCAAAGCCCGGCATGAGGTTGATCTGTCCGCCATCGGGCTGCCAATTGGCGGGCGGCGGGCACAGACAAAGCCCCCCGTTTGCGGCCGCTGCGGGTGGCGCGGGGCTGCGTGCGACGCCTGCAGGCAGGGCCGGCAAAGGCATCAACCCGCCCGCGTGACGGACAAAGGCGCCCATCGGCAGCCATGCGCGGTTACGGGGCGTAAAATCGCCCGCATAGGCGACCTCGATCGTGGCGGTCTGGCCGGCGGCAAGGTCGTCAAAGATCACTTCGGCATAGCCGCCGAGACTGCGGCCAAGCGTGCCGCCTCGCAGAACATGCGCGGGCGCCATGAGGGAAAAACAGAACACCGGCCGGACCAGCGGCACGTCGGTGCCAATCTTGCAGCGAATGATGTGGCCTTCGGTTTCAACGGTAAAGGTCGCGGTCATGGTGTGGTGTCCAGTCTCAGTTCGGTGACAAAATCGTAGATGTCCGAGCGGTAGAGTCCGCGGGTGAATTCAATCGGTCTGCCACTGGCCAGATAGCCCGTGCGCTCGATCCGCAGGGCCGCCGCGCCCTCTGGCATGGCCAGCAGGCTGGCGTCCTTTTGGTCGAGATTGATGGCCGAGACGCGCTGGATGGCGCGCGTGGGGGCGACCCCGCCTGCCCGCAACACCTCGTAAAGCGAGGTTCCCACGCGGTCGGGGTCGGGCAGGATATCGACCGGCAAGGACGACCGTTCGATGGCCATGGGCACGCCGTCGGCGCTGCGCAGGCGGGACAATCTGCTGACGCGTTCCGAAGGTGAAAGCCCCAGCACCACTGATTCATCGGGGGTGGCCACGTAGATGCCGCGGTCCAGAACCACCGAGGCCGATACCCTGCCCCGCGCGCGCATGTTTTCGGTAAAGGAAACCAGTGACGACAGCGACTGTTCCAGTTTCGGCCCCGTGGATTCGCGCACGAAGGACCCCGCGCCGCGTTTTTGCGTCACCAGCCCTTCGGCCGCCAGTTGGCTCATGGCCTTGCGGACCGTCACGCGGCTGACAAGGCCCAGATCCGCCAGATCACGCTCGGGCGGCAAGGGGCTGCCGGGTTCCAGCCTGCCTGCGGCGATCGAGGCCGCCATATAGCGATAGAGCTGCAGATAACGCGGTCCGCGCCCCTCGCTGAACCACGAATCAGGGGCGAAAAAAGTTCTGGTATCGTCGGCTTGCGTCATCTGAGTCACCTGTTTTGGCAGGTTTTTTTGGTATTTAACGATAATACCAATAAAGCACCAGGCCGTGGGTTCATGCCCTCATGAATGGCCAAAATCGGCGGATAATCAAGGGTTTTGAACAAAATTCGCCGCAATGGTATTAAATTGGTAGGCAAATTTGCGATTGATGGTATCACTATTAGCCAAGAGGCGGCGCCCGGTCCGGGTCGCCCTGCCAACCAAGGGAGCCACGATGAGCGAACTGGGACATCAAAGCGTGCCGATGCGGTCCGCCGCGCCGCGCAAAGCATTGCCCGAGGCGATCTTTGCGTGGCTTTTGATTGCGCCGGCGATCCTCTTTATCCTCGTGATCGTGGCGTGGCCTTTGCTCGAGACCATCCGTCTGTCGTTTACCGACGCGCGACTGGGCGGCGAAAGCTATGTCGGTCTGGAAAACTATCGCGACCTTTTCGGCTCGTCCAAGTTCTACCAGACCGTCGCACGGACCTTTTACTGGATGGGTCTGTCGGTCAGCCTCAAGATCGTGATGGGGCTGATTGGCGCCACGATCCTCAATGCCGCCGTGCCCGGCAAGGCGCTGTTCCGCGTTCTGGTCATGCCGCCATGGGTCATTCCGATCGCCATCGGGGTGATCGGCTGGAAATGGCTCTACAACGGCTATTTCGGCTTTATCTCGGGCATATTGCAGCGGCTGCACATCATCAGCGATCCCGTGGCGCTTTTGGCGACCAAGACGTCGGCCTTTTATGCCGCCGTTGTCACCGATGTCTGGGTCGGCACGCCCATGGTGACGCTGTTCCTGCTGGCCGCCATGCAGGGCGTCAGCCGTGATCTATATGAGGCGGCTTGGGTCGATGGGGCCAACCGCTGGTACCGGTTCCGTCGCATCACCATTCCCCAGATCATGCCGGTGATCGTGTCCATGGCACTCTTGTCGGCTATCTGGACCTTCAACAGCTTTGACATCATCTGGATCCTGACCGAGGGCGGTCCGCGTGGAGCGACCACGACCCTGATCATCGATACCTACAAGGTTGCGATATCGTCCCAACGCTTTGGCGAGGGCGCGGCGCGGGCCGTGGTGATCGTGGCGCTCTTGTCGATCTTCTCGCTCTTCTACCTCTACTTCCTCGGCAAGATTAACCGCCATTACGGGGGCAAATAAGATGATGGACCGTTACGCCCTTTGGCAAAAAATCGGCATCTACATCGCCGCCGCCCTGTTTCTGGCCTTTGTCCTGCTGCCTTTCTTCGAGATGTTCCGCGTCTCGCTGCGCCCGCTTGATCACCTGATGTCGACGCCGTTTACCTTCTGGTCGGATGATTTCAGCTGGGATGCCT
>JAHEBS010000161.1 GCA_024642145.1 Marivivens sp. | reverse complement strand
CAGGACCAGATCGGCAGGCGCACCTTCCATCAGCCGTCCCGCAGACAGGCCCAGACGCCGTGCGGGGTTCAGTGACATGGCGCGGAACAGTTGCGGCAGGGTCATCTGCCCGTCGTGATAAAGCCGCAGCGCCGCTGGCAGCATGGTTTCCAGCCCGACCGCGCCGCTTGCCGCCTCTTCAAAGGGCAGGCGTTTGCTTTCTTCGTCTTGCGGCGTGTGCCACGAACAGACGATGTCGATCAGCCCCTCGGCCACGGCGCGGATCACCGCTTGGCGGTCATCCTCGGACCGGAGCGGCGGCGTGAACTTGAAGAAAGTCCGGTAATCCGCCACGTCAAACTCGTTCAGGGTCAGGTGATGGATCGATACACCTGCGGTAATGTCCAACCCGTTGCGCTTGGCGCGTTCCAGCGCGGGCAGGGCGCGCGCGGTGGTGATCTGGTCGGCGTGATATTTGGCGCCGGTCATTTCGAGGATCGAGATGTCGCGGTCCAGCCCCATGCGTTCGGCCATCGGGCTGACGCCCGGCAGTCCGCGCAGCGAGGCAAACTTGCCCGAAGTCACCGAGGCCCCCAGAGAAAGACCCGGCTCTTGCACATGGCCAATGACCAGCGCGCCCAAGCTGCGCGCATAGGTCAGCGCACGGCTCCAGACCTTGGTATCGGAAACGACGCGGTCCACATCGCCAAAGGCCACTGCTCCGGCGTCTTGCAAGAAACCGATCTCGGTCATCTCGCGCCCTTGGCGGCCCTTGGTCAGCGCCGCCATGGACAGCACGTTGACCGGCGTTTCGGCCGCGGCGCGGCGCGTGATGAACTCGAGGATTTCCGGCGTGTCGATAGGCTGGGCGCTGTCGGGGCGCGTGACGATCGTTGTCACGCCACCGGCCGCTGCCGCCAGACCGGCGCTGCGGAAACTTTCCTTATGGCGTTCGCCCGGCTCGCCGACCTTGACGCCGATGTCAATGATCCCCGGGGCAAGGCACTTGCCGCCGCAATCGATGGCCTGTGCCTGCGGATAGGCGGTGGCGGCGGTATCGGCGGGCAGGACCTCGACGATTTCGCCATGGCGCACCAGCACGGCACCCGCTTCGTCGGTCTGCAGCACGGGATCGATGAGGCGCGCGTTATGGAAGAGGATCTCGCTCATGCCATGCGCCCCATGTTCTGTTCGATCCGCGCCTCGCGCAGGTTGCGGGCCAGAAGGTCCATCGCGGCCATGCGGACGGCGACGCCCATCTCGACCTGCGTCTGGATGACCGAGCGGTTGATGTCGTCGGCAATTGTGCCGTCGATCTCGACCCCGCGATTCATGGGGCCGGGATGCATGACGATGGCATCGGGTTTGGCGTGACGCAGCTTGTCGGCGTCCAGACCGTAGCGGTGGTAATATTCCCGCTCGGAGGGGATGAACCCGCCATCCATGCGCTCCTTTTGCAGGCGCAACATCATCACCACATCCGCGCCCTCAAGCCCCTTGCGCATGTCGTCAAAAACCTCGACCCCGAATTCGGAAATGCCCGAGGGCATCAGCGTCGGCGGTGCGATCAGGCGCACGCGGTTCTCCATCTTGCCCAGCAAGATCAGGTTCGAACGCGCCACGCGGCTATGGGCGATGTCGCCACAAATCGCCACGGTCAGCCGATGCAGCCGCCCCTTGGCGCGGCGAATGGTCAGCGCATCCAACAGCGCTTGCGTGGGGTGTTCATGCCGCCCGTCGCCCGCGTTCAGGACTGCGCAGTTGACCTTCTGGCTCAGAAGATCGACCGCGCCAGAGGCGGGATGGCGCACCACAAGAATATCGGGGCGCATCGCGTTCAACGTCAGCGCGGTGTCGATCAGGGTCTCGCCCTTTTTCACGCTGGAATGGGCGACCGACATATTCATCACGTCCGCGCCCAGCCTTTTGCCGGCCAGTTCGAAACTCGCCTGAGTCCGGGTCGAGTTCTCGAAGAACATGTTGATCTGCGTCAGGCCGGCCAGCACCTCGCGGTGGGCGGCACCACGGCGGTTTTCCTCGGCGTAGCGGTCCGACAGGTCGATCAGCTCGCGGATGTCATCTGGCGACAGCGGCTCGATTCCCAGAAGATGTCTGCCCTTGAAACTCATCGCTGCTCCACCGATTGCCTGCCTGCTTATAGAAACAGGCCATAGGGCGCCGCAAGTGCCGCGGGCGCTGGCCCGATCAGGTGCTGCGCTCTGGCGTCAGCCCGCCATCGATTCTCAGGGCGCGAAGCGCATTCAAGATCACCGCCACATCAATCACCTCTTGCAGCATCGCGCCTTCGACTGGCGCCAGATAGCCAAAGGCCGCAGCGACCATGCCTGCCAGCGACAGGCCAAGCCCCGCGATGACACTTTGCAGCGCGATGGCGCGCGCGCCCTTGGCAATGCGCAGGCCGGGCAGGATCCGGTCCAGCCTGTCCACAAGGATCACCACATCCGCCGTCTCGGCCGAGGCCGAGGCCCCGCGCGCGCCCATGGCAATACCCAGATCGGCGGCGGCAAGCGCGGGGGCGTCGTTTACCCCGTCGCCCACCATCATCACCAGCCCGTGCCGTTTTTCCTCTTCGACCAACGCAAGCTTGTCACCCGGTGCAAGCTCTGCCTCGACCCGATCAAATCCCAACCCCTCGGTAATCGACGCGGCCACATCGGCGCGGTCGCCCGTGGCCATGACGATGCGCGACAGACCCTGCGCCCGCGCGCCCTGCAAAAACGGGCCGGTGCCTTCGCGCAGGCGGTCCGCGCAGGTAAAGCGCGCGGCCAGTTTGCCGTCGATGGCCATGGCCACCGTCATCGCACCCGCAACGGCGGTCTTGTGTCGGGCCTGTCCGGTCTGGCGCGCGACAAAACCCTCGCCGCCGACGGTGACCTCGTGCCCAGCCACGCGGCCCGTCACGCCATCGCCGGGCCATTCGCGCAGCCCCTCCGGCACGGGTAGATCCAGCCCCCGCGCGCGGGCCTCGGCGACCAGCGCCTCGGCCACCGGATGGCGCGACCCCTGATCAAGCGCCGCAGCCAGCCGCAGCGCCTCGTCATGGCTGATGCCGTGGCTCCAGATGCCGACCACGCGCGGACGGCCATCGGTCAGGGTGCCGGTCTTGTCGAGGATCAGCACGCGTGCGCGGGCCATCACCTCGAGCGCGCCGCCGCCCTTGACCAGAACGCCGGCGCGCGCCGCGCGCGACAGGCCCGCGACCAGCGCAACGGGCACGCCAAGGATCAGCGGGCAGGGGGTCGCCACCACCAAGACCGCAACCACCCGCACCGGATCGCCCGTCAGCCACCACGCTGCACCCGCGATTGCCAGCGTCAGCAACAAAAAGGCCAGCGAATATCGGTCGGCCATGCGGACCATCGGCGCCCGTGCGGCCTGCGCGCTTTCGACCAGCCGCACGATGGCGGCATAGGTGCTGTCCGACGGCAGGCTGTCGACCTGCATGTCAAAAGAATGTCCGGCATTCGCGGCGCCGCTGGGAACGGCTTCGCCCTTGGCAAATTGGCGCGGCACGCTTTCACCGGTCAGTGCGGCAAGATCAAGAACCGCCAGATCCCCCAGCACCCTGCCGTCGGCGGGCAGCACGTCGCCCTGCCGGACCAACAAGCGGTCACCCACTGCAATCGACTCGATCGGCACCATTTCCAACCCGCCGTCGCGGTGGCGCATCGCATGGCGCGGGCTGCGGCTGAGCAAGGCACGCATATCGCGCGTGGCGCGGGCCGAGGCGATTTCCTCAAGCACACCACCGCCCGCATACATCAGCGCCACCACGGCGGCGGCCAGCGTTTCGCCAAAACCCAGCGCCGCCGACATGGACAACGCGGCCACGATATCAAGCCCGATAAGTCCGCGCGCCAGCGAAACAAGGATTTCCCAGACCAGCGCCGCCAGCACCGGCAGAACTGCGGCGGTCCAGATCAACGGTGCCAGATCGCCGCGATCCATCAGATGCGCGACCCCACCCGCAGCAAGCCCGCCTGCCGCGATCGTCATCAACACATAGGGGCGCAGGCTGGCGATGGGAATTCTCCTTTGATCGGGACGACATTATCCGGTCTGCGGGCCGCGCGACTTGATCCCTGTCAAGGCGGGTAGCGGCTTGTGCCGCCATGCTCGGCCAAGGAGGACGATATGGCACAGACCGATTCTGACAAGGATATGCAGGCGTTTTTCGAAACATGGTGGGCCAACCGCGCCCGTGGCGTCGTGTCGGGGTTCGAAGCGATGCAGCGCGCCGCGGAGCTTGCACCGCTCGATCCGCTTGCGGCGATGACGGCCTTGACCGACGCGGCCAGCACCGAGGCATTCCGCCTATGGACCGACCAGATCGAGGCCGCGCGCCTGATGGCCGAAGGCATTGGCAGCCCGGTGGCGGAACATCACGCAACGCCGGTTTGACCGCTTGTAAATAACTGACTGGTCAGTTACCAAGTGGGGCAGGAGACCCCATGACGGACGCCAGCCGCACTGACCCAGAACCCAAATTCCGCCGTCGCGCCGAGGCGCGTCCTGACGAGATTCTGGATGCCGCGCAGGCCCTGTTCGTCGAGCAGGGCTTTGCCCGCAGCTCGATGCAAGACATTGCCCAACGTGCTGGCCTGTCCAAAGGGGCGGTCTATCTCTATTTCCCGTCCAAAGACGCTGTTCTCGAAGCGGTCGTCCACCGCTCGATCGGGCCGGTGCGCGACATGGCCCTGACCATGATCGAGGGCTATCAGGGTGATCCGCGCCCGTTGATCCGCCAGATTGTCACCGTGCTGGCGCGGGCGCTATCCACGCCGCAGGGGGCCGCAGTGCCGCGCATCGTGATCCACGAGGCGCTGACCGCCCCCGCGATTGCGCGTGTTTATCGTGAAGAAGTCGTCTCGCGCATGATGCCTGCCATGTCGCGCCTGTTCGAACGCGCGCAAACGGCGGGGCTGATCCGCAAGACCGATCCCGAAATGACCGTGCGCTGCGTGGTCGGCCCGATCCTGACGCATATCCTGCTTGACGAAATTTTTGACATCCGCCCCGCAGACGGCTTGGCCATCGACCGTATGGTTGAAACCCATCTGGCCATTCTGTTTGCCGGGCTCGAACCGGAGACGACCCCATGACCGCCTTGCCTGACTGGATCATCGGCATCATCGCCCTTGTCTATCCCGCCATCGAGGCACCGCCCGCCACGCTCTATAATGGCTATGTCGAGGGCGATTTCGCCTATGTCGCGGCAGCGGTGCCAGGGCGCATCACCGCCATCGCGGTGGCCGAGGGACAGACGGTCGCGGCAGGCGATCTGCTGTTCAGTCTTGACGACACACGCCAGCGCGCGGCCCTTGCCGGCGCCGAAGCCCAGCTTGCAGCGGCGCAGGCCAATCTTGACAACCTCGCCACGGGCGGGCGGGCTGACGAAATCGACGTGATCCGCAGTTCGCTGGCCAGCGCCGAGGCCAACCGCAACCTCGCGCAGGCCAACCTGTCGCGCGACGAGGCGCTGTTGGCACGGGGTGCTGTCGCACAGGCTGCAGTTGACCGCGAGCGCGAGGCTTTGGCCGCCGCCGAGGCGCAGGTGGCCATGCTGGAGGCGCAGTTGCGTGTGGCCGAACTGCCCGCGCGCGACGCGCAACGCCGCGCCGCCGAGGCCAATGTCGCCGCCGCCGAGGCCAGCGTGGCCGCCGCACGCAGCGATCTGGCGGACCGCACGGTGACCGCCGCCGTGGCGGGCACGGTCGAGCGCCGGTATTTCGATCTGGGCGAGGTCGCAGGCGCGGGAATTCCCGTCGTCTCGATCCTGCCGCCCGACCAGCTCAAGGTGATCTTCTTTATCCCCGAGGACCAACTGCCCGATTTTGCGATGGGTGCGACAATGACCCTTGGCTGCGACGGCTGCAGCCCCGGCATGACCGCCACCATCACGCGCATCGAAAACGCGCCCCAGTTCACGCCGCCCATCATCTATAGCCGCGACGAGCGCGGGCGTCTGGTCTTTGCCGCCGAGGCCCGACTGGCGCCGGGTCTGGGGCTTTTGCCGGGTCAGCCGGTGACGCTGGAGCAGCAGGAATGACCGACCAGCCGATCATTTCGGTGCAGGGGCTGACCAAGATCTTTGGCGGGCGCAAGGTTGTCGACCATTTCGACATGGAGGTGCCCAAAGGCGCGATCTACGGCTTTCTCGGCCCCAACGGGTCGGGAAAAACCACGACGATCCGCATGCTCTGCGGCCTTTTGGTGCCCGATGAGGGCAAAGGCGAATGTCTGG
>JAHEBS010000019.1 GCA_024642145.1 Marivivens sp. | reverse complement strand
ACGCCAGGAAGCCGTTGTGAGGGGGAGTGTTGTAAAGCCGTAGGGGTTGAACCCCTGCGGGTCAATCGCGTTTTCGGCGCCTGCGCACAGCCAGACCAAGGATTCCGCCAGCCAAAGCCAAAAAAACCGGCCAATCGCCCCATTTGCGGTAGGGCGTCGGCGGCAAGGCTGGCGGCAAGGGTGCATCAAGATAATCTTCCACGCCCAATCCGATCATGCCCGTGATCCGCCCCTTGCCATCGATCATGGCCGAAATGCCGGTATTGGCCACACGCACCATCGGCACGCCCTGCTCGATCGCGCGCAACCGCGCCTGCGCCAGATGTTGCTGCGGTCCTGCGGTCAGGCCGAACCATGCATCATTGGTGATCAGCAACATGAAATCGGGGCGTTCGGGGGCGGCGTTGACCTCGGCCGCGAAAACGCCTTCGTAGCAGATCAGCGGCAGTGCCCGCCCGACACCGGGGATGGTGATCAGATCGCGCGCCTGTCCGGCCGAAAACCCGTCACCCTCCGAAGCCGCCAACCCGTGCAGGCCAAAGCGCGCCAGATAGTCGCCCGCCGGCAGATATTCACCGAAGGGCACGAGGTGGTTCTTGTCGTAGAGCGAGACGACAATTCCCGATGGCCCCACCAGCGCCATGGCGTTGTAATAGCGTCCCTCGGCGCCGCGATTGATACCAAGGATCAGCGGCACGTTGGCGGCGGCATCGGCGGCGGCCTGCAACTCGGGCGTCGCCCATTCCAGCAACACATCAACTGACGTTTCCGGCCAAACGATCAGCTTGGGGCGCGGCGCGGCGGCCGTGTCCCGCAGCATACGCGCCAGAAAGATCTGCGCCTTGTCGGGGTCCCATTTCTGCGACTGGATCGCGTTTGGCTGCACCAGTCGCACCACCGGCGCATCGGGCGCGGCGTCGGGCGCGGGGCCAGGGTCCAGATAACGCCAACCCAACATGGCCAGTACGATCATCGACGCCGGCGCAACGACCCTGCCACCGCGCGCGCCCCAAGCCAGAACCGCTGCGGCAAGCGTCAGGATCAGCGTCAAGCCATGTGGCCCGACCCACGCCGACAGCGCCGCATAGGGCGTGTCGATCAGCGCGTGCCCGATCAGCGCCCAAGGAAAACCGGTCAAGAGAAAAGACCGCGCGACCTCGGCCAAGGTCAGGGCCAGTGCCAGCGCAAAGGGGCGCGCCCGCGCGTCGGCCAGACGTCCCGCCCCATAGGCCGCCATCGCCCAGAAAGACGCCAGACCGCCCGCCATCAACAAGACCGCAAAGGGCGCCATCCAGCCATAGACCTCGGGCTCGACCAGAAACGGGTCGACCACCCAGCGCAGGGCATTGAGGAAATAGCCGAAACCAAAAGCCCAGAGCCGCGCTGCGTCAGCGCGCGCGCCCTGCGCCGGAACGGCAAAAAGCACCGTCAGCGCCACAAGCGTCAGCCATGCCTGATCCCAAGGCGCCTGCCCAAAGGCGGCAGCGGCGCCCAGCACGGCCCAAGGCGCGCCACGGCCGAGCGCCTTGCCTATGAGCTTAAGCCTTGGCGGCATCATCCATTCGGACGCGCAGCCGCTTGATCGAGCGGGGATCGGCGTCGATCACCTCGAATTCGGGGCCATCGGGATGGCGGATAACCTCGCCACGCGCGGGGACATGGCCCGCCAGCATGAACACCAGCCCGCCAAGGGTATCGACCTCTTCCTCGTCGATCTCGTCATGCGCGGTCAGGTCCATGCCGATCTCCGCTTCGAAATCCTCAAGCGGGGTCTTGGCCAAGGCCGAATAGACGCCGGGCTTTTCCTCGGTCCAGAACTTGTCCTCTTCGGTGTCGTGTTCGTCCTCGATGTCACCCACGACCTGTTCGATCAGGTCCTCGATGGTCAGCAGGCCATCGGTGCCGCCGTATTCATCGATCACCAACGCCATGTGACGACGCTCGGCCTGCATCTTTTGCAAAAGAACCCCCAACGGCATCGACGGCGGCACGAACAACAGCGGGCGCACGATCTCTCGCAGACCAAAGCGGCCCTTCTGTTCGCCAAAACCGTATTGAAGCGCGAAATCCTTGAGATTCACAAAACCGATCGGACGGTCGAGCGTGCCATCGAAAACCGGCAGGCGCGTCAGGCCGCTTTCGCGGAACACCGCAACAAGGTCTTCCTTGGTGATGGTCACGGGGACCGCGACAATATCGGGCTTGGGGACAGCCACATCTTCGACGCGCATACGACGCAGGTTCATCATGCCCAGCGCCGATACCGCGCCCTTGGCGATACCCGCGCCATTTGACGAACCGCCCTCGCCGTCTTCGCCGGGGCTCAGGGCATCCATAATCCGGCCAAAAAAGCCGCGACTCTGGCCTTCCTGACTGTCGCCAGAAGCCAAATCACCTGAACCGGAATCGTTATCGTTACTCTCGCCCATCATGTCCTTTCACCGCGATCCAATCAGGATAGCGCCATTTCTCCTTCATATGGGTCTGCTATGCCCATTTTGCCAAGTATTTCGGTTTCGATCCCCTCCATAAGCGCCGCATCGCCGTCGCGGATGTGATCGAAACCCAACAGATGCAACGTGCCATGCACCAAAAGATGCATCGCATGGTCCTTTAGCGCCTTGCCCGCGGCCAATGCCTCGGCTGCGCAAGTGTCATAGGAAATGGCAATGTCACCGAGGCTGATGGCGCCAAAACGGTCCGGCTCGGGTGCGGCAGGCATGGCGCCCTCGGCCACGGCGCCGCGTTCTTCGGCGGGCCAGCTCAACACGTTGGTGGCTTTTTCCTTGCCGCGAAAATCCGCGTTCAGCACGGCAATCCGCGCATCGTCACAGCCCAGCACCGAAATCTCGCAATCCTCGGGCTCGATCTCCAACCGCGCCAACACGGCGCGCACGGCCACTTCGGCCAAAGCGTCAAGATCCGCTTCGTCCCAGCGGTCGTCCTCTATTGCAACGTCCAGATCCATGTCCCATTCCGCGCTATCGCGGCTCAGCCTGTTTCACTGTCGCGCTCGTATGCCTCGATGATGGCGGCCACAAGCGGGTGACGCACAACATCTTTGGACGTGAAGTAGTTAAAGCTGATTTTAGAGATGCCCTTCAGCAGACGTTCGGCGTCGGCAAGGCCTGACGAAGTGCCCTTGGGCAGGTCGACCTGTGTGCGGTCACCTGTGATGATCATGCGGCTGCCCTCGCCCAGACGGGTGAGGAACATCTTCATTTGCATCGTGGTGGCGTTTTGCGCCTCGTCCAGCACGACATAGGCGTTCGACAGCGTGCGCCCGCGCATGAAGGCAAGGGGCGCGATCTCGATCCGCTTTTCTTCCATCAGTTTCTGCACCTGTTTTCCGGGCAGAAAGTCATTCAGCGCGTCATAGAGCGGCTGCATGTAGGGATCGACTTTTTCCTTCATATCACCAGGCAAAAAGCCCAGACGTTCGCCCGCCTCGACCGCAGGGCGCGAAAGGATGATCTTGTCCACCGCCCCCGAGATAAACAACGAAACGCCCACCGCGACCGCAAGATAGGTCTTGCCGGTGCCCGCAGGACCGATGCCGAAGCAAAGCTCGTTATCGAACAGGTTCTTCACATAGGCCTTTTGCGCCTCGGTGCGGGGTTCGATCACCTTGCGGCGGGTTTTGATTTCAAGCCGGCTACCCGTGAACATTTCCATCTGATCGCCGGGCAAAGGGGCGAGCCCCTGTTCCGACCGCCCCAGACGCAACTCGCGGTCCACATCACCTGGCTCAACACTGCGGCCGCTTTCCAATCGGGCATAGAGAGCGGTCAGCACCTCGGTCGCCTGTTTGCGCGGCTCTGCTTCGCCCACAATCAGCAGGTGGTTTCCACGGCGCAGGATCTGCACGGTCAGGCGGGTTTCGATCTCGGCAAGATTTCGGTCGTACTCGCCGCAAAGGTCGATCAGGAGGAAATTATCTGGAAACTCAAGCGCGGTTTCTGCGACTTCCGGGATCAAGGGCGGGGGTGCGAACATCGTTGCCAATGAGGTCTCCTAAGCACGGGCCTTAGGTTGATCGTGTCAACTTGTTGGGGTTCTGGCAAGAGAACAAACGATAAGTTGTGTGAAAATGAAAAGGGCCGCGCCGAGGCGCGACCCTTTGAACACATGAGACTCTGTTCTCAGCCGTGAACCGGAACCCAGTCACCGATGCCCGGCGAGGGCGATTGATACCACCGCAGCACGGTGCCGGGCGGATAGGCGTTATCACAGATCGGCAGGCCGGTTTTGGGGTCGAAGCGGCGACCCGAATAGCCCTCGACGCCATCGTCGATCAACCAGACCTGACAGCCATCGCCATCATAGACGATCGCCGCGCCGCCATCGACGAGCGTGCCCTGATCATGGCCTTGGTCATAGGCCGAGGCGATGACGTTGTCGCCGCCGGAATAGGGGGTCAAACCGTAGCAGCCGCTAAGGCCCGTCACGGCCACAAGGCCGGCAATGGACAGAAGAGTTCTTTTCATATCGGTCACCATTTGTAGCACACGACTTCGACGCGGCGGTTTTGCTGCATGCCCTCTGCGGTATCGTTGGTGGCAACCGGAACCCGTTCGCCAAAACCGATCTCGCGCTGGACCACGGCACCGACCGAGCGGGCCACTTCGGCCACCGAATGGGCGCGGCGCTGTGACAGGCGAATGTTGTATTCGTCCGAGGCGCGGCTGTCGGTATGGCCATAGATCGCATAGGCAAAAGCGCCACCCGTGCGGAAGAAGTCCTCAAGACGGCGGCGGCCATCAGCGGTCAGCTGCGAGCTATCGGTCGCGAAAAGCGTGTCGGTGTTTTCGACAAGGCACGTGTTCCGCTCAAGGCACTGCGGTTTGCCGGTCTCGGGGTAAACGCGGTCGACCATATAGCCTTCCAGCCCGCCATCCGCCCACCAGTGCATACAGCCGTCATCATCGACCCAGATGCCCCAGTCAACTTTGCCAGTCACTTCCGGCGCCTGCTGGGCAACCACGGGCGAGCACATGCTCAGCCCGGCCGCAGCCGCCATGGCCAGAACGGTTCCGGCCCCCCCGCGCATATCGCGCCAAAACTGTCTCATAGCGCCACCCTCGAAAATTAAATCCATTGCCGCGCAAAACGGCCAATGCATCTGCTTATCCTGTGAGTTTCCGGCAGTTTTCGCCACAATTAAAGGTATTTTGTCGGCAAACCGGACAATCCGGTAAACAATACCTTAGGCTGTGGCATTATTGGTTCGTGATCGAAAATAGACCCAAAGGGAATCGGGCGGGATCAAGATGACCCGACAAGTTCCCCACCCAGCGAATTCGGCCCGCTTTCCGTGATTCTGACGCGGCAAACCTGCCCGATCAGGGCCTTGTCACCCTTGGCATAGACGGCGTGCAGATAGTCGGACTTGCCCACGATCTGGCCGGCCATGCGGCCCGTCTTTTCAAACAAGACGCCAACCTCGCGCCCCACCATGCTCTCTTGCACGGCGCGCTGCTGACGCGCGATCAGGGCCTGCAACGCGTGCAGACGATGGTCCATGACGTCGTCGGCCACAGGCGCCTTTTCGGCCGCTGGCGTGCCGGGACGTGCGGAATATTTGAAACTGAATGACGCGCCATAGCCCACCGCCTCGATCAGATCGAGACTGGCTTGGTGGTCGGCGTCGGTTTCGCCCGGAAAGCCCACGATGAAATCCGAGGACAGCATGATATCGGGCCGCGCCGCGCGGATGCGCTCGATCAGACGCAAATATTGCTCGGCGCTGTGCTTGCGGTTCATGGCCTTGAGGATGCGGTCGGATCCCGACTGCACCGGCAAATGCAGATAGGGCATCAGCTTGGCGCAATCGCCATGCGCCGCGATCAGCGCATCGTCCATGTCATTGGGGTGCGAGGTCGTATAGCGGATACGTTCCAACCCGTCGATCGCGGCAAGATCGCGCACCAGTCCCGCCAGACCACGGTCATGGCCGTGATAGGCATTCACATTCTGACCCAAGAGCGTGATTTCCCGCACGCCCGCATCCACAAGCCCCTGCGCCTCGGCCAGAACTGCGGTGGCAGGGCGGCTGTTTTCCGCGCCGCGTGTATAGGGAACCACGCAGAAGGCGCAGAATTTGTCGCAACCCTCTTGCACCGTCAAAAAGGCCGCTGGCGCGCGACGCGTCAGGGGACGGGACTTCAGCTCGGTGAACTTGTCCTCGGCCGGGAATTCGGTATCCACGGCTTTGCGCCCCTCGGCCAGTTCGCGCGCATGTTCGGGCAGGCGGTGATAGCTTTGCGGGCCCAGAACCAGATCGACCACGGGCATGCGGCGCATGATCTCTTCGCCCTCGGCCTGCGCGACGCAACCGGTAACACCGATCTTGAGGTCAGGGTTGATCTGTTTGAGCGGCTTGAGGCGGCCCAATTCGGAATAGACCTTTTCCGCGGCCTTTTCGCGAATGTGGCAGGTGTTGAGCAAGATCATATCCGCGTCTTCGGCGCGGTTGGTTTCCACATAGCCCTGCCCGCCCAGCGCCTCGACCATGCGTTCGCTGTCGTAGACGTTCATCTGGCACCCGTAGGTCTTGATAAAGACTTTCTTCAGCCCCGACATGGACACTCCGCCTGCTTGGCACCGCCTGAATGAGAAGGCCCTCCTCTAGCCGCAACCGGCCTCACTTGCAATGCGCGCGCACATTGCCGAAGGTCACGCCAAGAACGGGCACCACAGAAATGCACTTTGCAAACCTAAACAGCTTATTGACGCATGGCCGCAAATATTTTGCCAAGGGGCCGATCGCGCTATTGATGATCGAGGACGAGGTCGAGATCGCATCGACCATCCGCCACCTTGTGGACAGCGGATTTGTCAGGGTGATCGCCTTTGCCGCCGACGAGATCACCTTTCCCGACGAAATCGGCGACGAGATCATTCGCGTCAACCATGACATGGCCGCCGAAGGTGCGCTGACCAGCGCCGTGAATGCCGTGATCGCCGCCGCGCCGGGCGTCTGGCTGCACTACTGCTATAACGCCGAATACCTGTTTTACCCGTTCAGCGAACACCGCACGATTGGCGAGCTTTGTTCCTTTGTCACCGAAGAACGGCGCGAGTCCGTGTTGACCTATGTGGTCGATCTTTACGCAGACAACCTTGGCCGCGCGCCTTCGGCGGTGTCGATCGAGGACGCGCATCTTGACCGCACCGGCTATTACGCCTTGGCGCGCACCGACCGCTGGAACAACCCGCTGGAACGTCAATTCGACTTTTTCGGCGGCCTGCGCTGGCGGTTCGAGGAACATGTGCCCCCGCGCGCCCGCCGTATTGACCGCGTGGCGATCTTTCGCGCCAAGCAGGGTCTGAGCCTTCTGCCCGATCACACCCTGTCCGAGGCCGAGTTCAACACCTATGCCTGCCCGTGGCACCACAGCCCGACGGCGGCGCTCTGTTCGTTCCGCACCGCCAAGGCGCTGAAACGCAATCCGGGGTCGAGTTTCGAAATCAACGGCTTTGCGTGGCACAACTCGGTCAAGTTCAGCTGGCATTCGCAGCAGTTGCTGAACCTTGGGCTGATCGAGCCCGGGCAGTGGTTCTAGGCGTCGCGCCGTAGCCGGATCACCACATCGACCGCCGCGATCCGTGCGCCCTCGGGTGGGGCGGGCAGGCCGGCGATACGCAAATCATGGCCCGGCGCGTCGGCCAGTTGGCCGCTGTCTTCCCAGAAGAAATGCGGATGGTCGCTATTGTCGGTGTCGAAATAGGTCCGCGCGCCGTCCACCGTGATTTCGCGCAACAGCCCCGCCTGCGAAAACGCGCGCAGGGTATTGTAGACCGTGGCGAGCGAAACCTTTTCATCGCTGCCCTGTGCTGCCTCGAACAGGCTCTCGGCGGTCACGTGGCGGTTCAGCCCGTCGCCCACCAAGAGCGCAGCCAGAACCACACGCTGCCGCGTGGGCCTGAGCCCTGCGGCCTCGAGCCATGACGTTCCGCGCTGGATTTCGGTTTCTTGCATATGCCTGTCTGGTTTTCGCGTGCCCGAATGGGCGGGGACATGGCGAACATAACGGCAAACCGGCCATCAGTTCAATCAGTCGCCCATGGCCTCGCCCTTGCCCTTTTGGTGCAACGGGGTGATAGAGGACGTAACGACACCCTAGTGATGGAAACCGACCATGTCCCAATACCCGAGCAGCTTTTCCCGCGACGATCTGTTGAAATGTGCGCGTGGCGAGCTTTTCGGGCCGGGTAATGCGCAACTGCCCGCGCCGCCCATGCTGATGATGGACCGCATCACCGAGATCTCGGGCGACGGCGGATTGCACGGCAAGGGCCATGTGGTGGCCGAGTTCGACATCACGCCGGACCTGTGGTTCTTTGATTGCCACTTCCCCGGCAACCCGATCATGCCCGGCTGTCTGGGCCTCGATGGGCTGTGGCAACTGACCGGCTTCAACCTCGGCTGGCGCGGCTGGCTGGGGCGCGGCTATGCGCTGGGCGTGGGCGAGGTCAAACTGACCGGCATGGTCCGCCCCGACCGCAAGATGCTGACCTACAAGGTCGATTTCACCAAGGCGATCCAGACCCGCCGCCTGACCATGGGCGTGGCCGACGGCATCGTCGAGGCCGATGGCGAGGTGATCTATATCGTCAAGGACATGAAGGTGGCGCTCAGCGAGAGCTAGTTTTTAGGTGTAAGCTAGGGGATCTGTTGTCCTTGGAATATGTGGTTGCAGTAATAATTGTCGCGGTTATCGCAATCTCAGCCAGAACTGGCCGCAGCAGGAACAATATCTACGAGATTGTCCCCGACCGAAAGGATCCACCAAGGACCAACATTCCGTCGGTCACGCGGGAACAAAGCACACTCGTTCGGCCTACGATCTTACGAGGTCGGGCAAGTGTCGTAGACGGCGACACAATCATAATAGATAGAACCTCGATACGCCTTTTTGGCATCGACGCCCCCGAACTCGATCATCCCTTCGGTCAGAACGCAAAATGGGCTATGGTAGCCCTCTGCAAGGGCCACATCGTAACTGCAGAAATCGTCGAGAACGACAATCACGGCAGAACTGTTGCGAAGTGTTCTTTGCCAGACGGGCGTGACCTTTCCGCCGAAATGGTGAAGGCGGGACTTGCGATCGATTGGACGAAATTTTCCGGGGGAATCTACCTTCAGTACGAGGTAGCTGGGATACGGAAAAAACTATGGCTCGCCGACGCACGCCAAAAAGGGCGAATGCACGTTTGGGATATTTACAAAGCCCGACAAAATAACCGCCAACCTAGATAGTGGGCAGTGGTAGATTGTCTGAGGCAATTGATGGGCCACGCTCCAGCTTGCCTTCACGCCCCACCCCCATCTTGCCCCCGCCCCCTCTCTCCCCTACACAAGTTCCAACAGGTTAAGGGAGAACGCGTATGCGTCGTGTCGTCGTCACCGGTCTGGGGATCGTATCGCCCATCGGCAACAATGCTGTCGAAGTGGCTGCCGCGCTCAAGGCGGGGCGCTCGGGGATCGAGGCCGTGCCGGAGATGGCCGAACGCGGGTTCCGCAGCCAGATCGCGGGCACGCTCAAGCTCGATGTCACCGAACATGTGGACAAGCGCACGCTGCGCTTCATGGGGCCGGGTGCCGCCTATGCCTATATCGCCATGCGCGAGGCCATCGCGGATTCCGGTCTGACGGAAACCGATATCGTCAATCCGCGCACCGGCCTGATCGCGGGCTCGGGCGGGCCTTCGACCTCGGCTATGTTCGCGGCACATCAATCGGTGCTGGCCACCGGCGCCACCAAGCGCATCGGGCCTTTCGCGGTGCCCAAATGCATGTCCTCGACCGTGGCCGCCAACCTTGCCACGGCCTATCAGATCAAGGGCATCAACTACGCCATCACCTCGGCCTGCTCGACCTCGCTGCACTGCATTGGTGCTGCGTCGGAACAGATCATGATGGGCAAGCAAGACGTGATGTTCGCGGGCGGCGGCGAAGAGCTGGACTGGACGCTGTCGTGCCTCTTTGACGCGATGGGCGCCATGTCGTCCAAGTTCAACGACACCCCTACCCGCGCCAGCCGCGCCTTTGACAAGGACCGCGACGGTTTCGTCATCGCAGGCGGCGGCGCGATTTTGGTGCTGGAAAGCCTCGAGCATGCGCAGGCGCGCGGCGCCAAGATCTATGCCGAAGTGACCGGTTTCGGCGCCACATCGGACGGGGCCGACATGGTGGCCCCCTCGGGCGAAGGCGGCGAGCGGGCGATGAACATCGCGCTGGCAACCCTGCCGGAAGGCCGCAAGATCACCTATATCAACGCCCATGGCACCTCGACGCCGGTGGGTGACGTGGGCGAGGTCAAGGCCGTGCGCCGCGTCTTTGGCGAGGGCACGACCCCGCCGATTTCCTCGACCAAGTCGTTGACGGGCCACAGTCAGGGCGCCACCGGCGCGCAAGAGGCGGTCTATTGCCTGTTGATGCTGCGGGACGATTTCATCGCGCCTTCGATCAACGTCGAAAACCTCGACCCCGAACTAAAGCCCGCCGAAATCGCCACGACACTGGTCGAGAACGCAGGCCACGACACCATCATGACCAACAGCTTTGGCTTTGGCGGCACCAACGGCTCGATGCTGCTGTCGAAATACAAAGGCTAGACGATGACCACACCGATGCAACAATCCATCCCGCTGACGTCGATCCCCAAGAACACGCTCTTTGGCAAGGGCGACGTCTTTGTCCTCTTTGGCGAACTTTTCGGGCGCGGCTATGCCACGGGCCTGATCGAGGCGGCCAAGGCCGCCGGCATGCAACTGATCGGCATCACCGTCGGGCGTCGCGACGACGCAGGCACGCTGCGCCCGCTGACCGACGAGGAACTGACCGCCGCCGAGGCCAATCTGGGCGGCAGGATCATCAATATTCCGCTGATGGCCGGTTTCGACATGGACGCCCCCAAGGGCGGCCAGAACCCGACCGACATGCTGGCCGACATGACCTTGGACAACTGGCAGGATTACAAGCTGGACTGGGATCAGGTCGCGCGCTGCCGCGAGGTTGGCACGGCCCGTTTCCGCACCGCGCTTGGCCAGATCATGGACCAACTGGGCGGCATGATCCCCGCAGGTCGGAACGTGTTTTTCGCCCATACCATGGCGGGCGGCATTCCACGGGTCAAAGCCTTCCTCGCGATCGCCAACCGCATCTACAAGGGCCGTGGCGAGCGTCACATGTCGTCGCAAGCCCTGATCAACAGCGATCTAGGCAAGCTGATCTTGCAAAACTTCGATGAGGTGACGGCCAACAGCTTTGGCCATCTTCTGGAACAGAGCAGCGCGCTGCGCGACCGTATCGAGGCCGGTGGCAATCAGGTGCGTTATAGCGCCTATGGCTATCACGGCACGCGCGTGCTGATTGGCGGGCAATACCGCTGGCAGACCTACACCAACTATACGCAGGGCTATGCCAAAATGCGGCTCGAGGGCTTTGCCCAAGAGGCTTGGGCCAAAGGCGTCAAGGCGACGGTCTTTAACTGCCCCGAAATCCGCACCAATTCATCCGACGTGTTCGCCGGAATTGAACTGTCGCTGCTGCCTTTGCTCGAGGCGCTGCGCAAGGAAGGTGGCGGCGCGTTCGTCGAGGATCTCTGGCAGGAATGTCAGGCGCTGCTGCAGGATGGCGTTTCGTTGGAAAGCGTCCTGAAGACCGTGGGCGACTATCAGCAAAATCCGGCGATGCAGCCCTATTACAGTTTCACAGGCTGGCCGGTGCCGAATGGGCCGGAACAGGTGGACCTGACCGTAGGCACTTCGCAAGACATCGTGGCGCTGCACAAGGACCGCAAGGAACTGGTCAGCGATGTGTTGAGCCAGCATGTGGTCAACGCGACAGGCCAGTTGATATTCGGCTCTGCCAGCAACCCCGAAGGCCCCGTCCTGTGGCTGGACCACGATCTGGTGGCACGGCAACTGATCGGATAGATCAGGCTACTTTCGCAGACTGTCGCGGGACTTTCGCAGCCTTTCGGGATAATCCTCGGCGTCACCATAATCGCTAAAGCCCGCATATCGCTCGTGCGGGCCAGCGGTCCGCTGGGCGTGTTTGATCGGGCACCAATAGGCCTCGGTCCGGCCAGCGACCTCACGCACCCAGGACACGACCCCGTTGCAATAACCGCAATAGACGCAGTTCAGTTTTTGCAGCGTGTTGAGGTATTGCAGATGCTGGCGGTCAATCACGATGTGGTCGCGGCGCCGGACCTTTTCGATGCCGTAGACCGGAAAACAGATGGCCTGATAGGCGACCACAAAGAGATCGAGGATCGCAAAGGGAATGATCAGGCTGTAGATCACCGGCGCGGTCAGAACCACCAAGGGCCGTGTGCGCGACAGAAATGAGCCCAGTCTTTCGCGCGCGGCGCGGTGGCGCTGGCGCACCACGGCATCAAAGCGCACACGCCCTTTTTCAAGGCTGTAGCTGAACCTTTCACGCTGCCGCGCCAGCTCGGCCTCGATCTCGTCACCGATCTCGTCAAGCGCCTCGCGCAGGCGGTCAAACGGGTTTGCCATGGCAAGCTCCTTTCCCCCGCCCCGATCATGGCCCAACAAAGGCCCGCCGCAATGAAAATCCTGCGACGCGGCTGTTGACGCGCCAGCGCGGGGGATCAAGGATTGCACAATTCCCAAGCCCGAGGACCCGTGATGGCCAGAATGATTTTCATCAACCTGCCGGTGCGCGACCTCGCCGCGTCACGGCATTTCTACCAAGCGCTCGGTTTTACCATCAACGACGCCTTTTCCGATGATGAAGGCGCCTGCGTTGTCATCTCTGGGGCGATCTACCTTATGATCCTGACGCATGGCAAATACGCCCAGTTTGCCAACCTGCCGATCGGTGATGCGCGCGCGACCTCGCAACATCTGCTGTCGCTGTCTTGCGACACGAAAGCCGAGGTCGACGGGCTTGTCAGCCGCGCTCTTGCTGCGGGCGGAACCGAGCCGCACCCCCCCGAAGACATCGGTTTCATGTACTCTGGCGCCTTTACCGATCCCGATGGAAATGGCTGGGGGCCCTTCTGGATGGACCCCGCCGCCGCAGAAAACGGGCCGCCTGACAACAAGGGCTGAAAAACCTTTGCAGATCGGTGTCTTGCCATGCCAAGCTTGGCGCAACGGGAGACAAATCACATGACAATTACGACCTGCATCTTTGATGCATATGGCACTCTGTTTGACGTCAATGCCGCAGCGCGCATGGCCGCCGAAGAGCCGGATTTTGCCTATTTGGCCGATGCATGGCCCAAGTTGGCCGCCGATTGGCGCGCCAAGCAGTTGGAATACAGCTGGCTACGCACGATTGCGGGGCGCCATATCGATTTCTGGCAGGTGACACAGGATTCGCTCGACTGGGCCATGGATGCGGCCGATCTGCATGACGGCAAGCTGCGCGCGCGGCTTTTGGCGATCTACAAGGCCCTGCCCGCCTTCCCCGAGGTGACGGGCGTCCTGAAGTCGCTCAAGGACCGTGGGCTGACCGTCGCCATCCTGTCCAACGGCTCGCCCGCGATGCTGCAGGCGGCTGTGCGCTCGGCCGAGATCGGGCAGTATATCGACGATGTCCTGTCGGTCGAAGAGGTTCAGGTCTACAAGCCCCATATCCGCGTCTATGACATGGTCACCGACCTTTTCGATGTGACGCAGGACAAGGTGATGTTCGTATCATCCAACGGCTGGGATGCCGCAGGCGCGGCGGCCTACGGTTTTGCCACCGTCTGGGTGAACCGCAGCTACGCACCGCCGGACCGGCTTTTTGCCGCACCGCACCGGATCGTGCATGACCTGACGGCGATCACCGAGTTCGTCTGATGCCCACCTATCGCTCGGCCGACGGGCTCGACCTCCACTATGCGGACGAGGGCGCGGGCAAAGCTGTCTTGGCGCTGGGCGGGCTGACACGGAACGGGCGTGATTTCGACTATGTGGCCCCGCATCTGCAAGGCGTGCGGCTGATACGCCCCGACTATCGCGGGCGCGGGCTGTCGGCTTGGGCCGACCCTGCGACCTATACCGTGCTGCAAGAGGCACAAGATGTGCTGGCGCTGATGGATCATCTGGGTCTGGACCGTGCCGCCATCCTTGGCACCTCGCGCGGCGGGCTGATTGCCATGACCATTGCAGCCATGGCCAAGAACAGGCTGACCGGCATCGCCTTTAACGACATCGGCCCTGTAATCGACGCGCGCGGCTTGGCCGTGATCGCGGGCTATGTCGGCTTGCCGCCTGCGCAGAAAACCTATGAAGAAGCCGCGCAGATGCGCGCGCGCATCATGTCGCGCTTTCCCGATGTGCCGCTTGAACGATGGCGCAGCGAGGTCGAGCATCATTATCTGGAAACGTCCGAAGGGCTGACGCTGCGCTACGATCCTCGTCTGCGCGAGGGCGTATTGGCCGCGCAGGGCCAGCCCATGCCGGACCTCTGGCCCTTTTTTGATGCCTGCAGCGGGCTACCCCTTGCCCTGATCCGCGGCGCGAACTCGGACCTACTCGGCGCTGAGACGGCCGATGAAATGGCCCGCCGCCACAAGGGCCTGATCCGAGCTGACGTGCCGGACCGTGGCCACGTGCCCTTTTTGGACGAGCCCGAGGCGCTTGAGGCGCTCATGCTCTGGATCGGAATGTTGCCATGAATATCGACGCGATCCGCGCCGCCGCCCAGCGCCTGCAGGGCCACGTGCGCCAAACCCCGCTCCTGTCCTCGCCCGCGCTGGACGCAATGGCGGGGCGGCGTGTTCTGATCAAGGCCGAGTGCCTGCAGCATACCGGCAGTTTCAAGGCGCGCGGTGGCTGGTCCGCCCTATCGGCCCTGACACCTCAGGCGCGTGCGCGTGGCGTCATCGCCTATTCATCGGGCAACCACGCCCAAGGCGTGGCCCGCGCAGCGGCGGCGATGGGCGCGGACTGTGTGATCGTGATGCCTGCCGACGCGCCGCAGGTCAAAATCGCCAACACCCGCGCACTGGGGGCCGAGGTAGTGCTGTATGACCGCGCCACGGATGATCGCGACGCCATTGGCGGGGCGATTGCCACGGCGCGCGGTCTGACACTGATCAAACCCTTTGACGACGCGATGGTGATCGCGGGTCAAGGCACCGTGGGCCTCGAGATCGCGGCACAGGCAGCGGGCATGGGTATCACGGCAGCCGAGGTTCTCGTGCCGACCGGCGGTGGTGGCCTTTCGTCGGGAACCGCGCTGGCATTAGAGGCCGACGCGCCCGCCATGCGGGTCCGCACGGTCGAGCCCTCAGGATTTGACGACGCCCGTCGGTCGCTGGCCTCGGGCCAGATCGTGAAGAACCCAGCCATGACGGGCTCGATCTGCGATGCGATACTGACACCCGCGCCTGGCCACCTGACCTTTCCGCTGCTGGCGCGCCTTGCAGGGCCGGGACTGGCGGTCAGCGACGACGAGGCGCTGCAAGCCATGGCTCTGGCCTTTTCGCATCTACGCGTGGTGATGGAACCTGGCGGCGCGGTGGCGCTGGCAGCGGCGCTGTTCCGCGCCGATGAACTGGCGGGCGATACCGTGATTGCCGTCGCTTCGGGCGGGAATGTGGACAGGGATGTTTTCACCCGCGCACTGAGCCTATATGCCTGACGCCCAAGGATATGGGTCAGGTCCATGAGCGAATATTGCATTGATCGCGGCGGGGTGCGGCTATTCGCGCGGGTTGACGGTGTAAACCACCGCATCGCGCCAACGGTGGTTTTTGCCCATGCACTGGGCACCGACCACAGGCTTTGGGATGCGATCATCCCCCTGCTGTCCGACCATCTGCGGCTGATCCGCTATGACATGCGCGGGCATGGCCAATCTGACGTGCCGCCACCGCCCTATTCCATGGGCGCGCTGATCAGCGATGCCGAGGCCCTGTTGGATCATTTCGACGCCAAGAACGCGGTCTTTGTCGGCCTGTCGCTGGGCGGGATGGTGGCGCAGGGGCTGGCGGTGAAACGGCTAGATCTGGTGCGGGCGCTGGTCTTGTCCAACACCGCGGCCAAGATCGCCACGCAGGCCATCTGGCAACAAAGGATCGAGGCTGTGCAAACCGGCGGGGTCGAAGCTATCGCCGCGGCTACGCTGCAACGCTGGTTTGGACGCAAGACGCGCACGACCCCCGCGGCGGCGCTCTGGCAGGCGCGGCTACTGGCGACACCGCCCGCAGGCTATATCGGCTGCGCATCGGCCATCGCGGGCACGGATTTCATCACCCCCACCTCCGGCCTGCGCCTGCCCGCGCTTGGCATCGCGGGATCCGAGGATGGGTCAACTCCGGCCGATATGGTGCGCGAAACCATTGATCTGATCCCCGGTTCGCGGTTCAAACTCATCCGTGGTGCGGGCCATCTGGCCTGCATCGACGCGCCCGACGTCTATGCCGAAACGCTCACCGCGTTCTTGCAAGATATCGGGCATATCTAGGGAGGCAGCCATGGCGGGCTCGGTTTTCGATAGTGCCATCAGGCGTGATCTGTTTGTCGACCGCGAAACCGCGGCCCTGTTCACCGACACCGCCGAGGTGCGCGCGGCCATGCTGGTCATCGGCACTCTGGCCAAGATTCAGGGGGCTGCGGGTGTGATCCCCGCTGACGCCGCGGGCGCGATCCACCGCGCTTCGATGGAATTGCAGATCGATCCCGCGGCCCTTGCCGCCAATGTGGCGCGTGGCGGTAGTCTGGTGGCCCCTTTGGCGCGCGCGTTTGCCAAGGACATGCAGGCCCCCGATCAGGCGGCGTGGATCATGCACGGCACGCAGGCCACGGCAATCGAGGACGCCGCGCTGGCGCTACGGCTGCGGCAGGTTCTGGGCCTTGCCGAAAACCGGTTGGCGGCCGCCGCAGAGGCATTGGGCCAACGCGGGCGCAGCCATCCCGAACTGGAAGGCGCCGCCAACGCCACCCGTGCGCTGTTACCCGCCCTAGACGACATCAAGACCGCCCTACTTGTCGTTCGCCTGCCAGACCCTGAACAGGCCACAGCGTTGGCCAAGGGGCTGGGGCTTGGCACGGCACCCGCAGGTTGGCCCCATTACGAGGCCTTGGGCAACTGGGCCTCGGCGGTCACAGCAACCGTGGCGCGCGCGACCCTCGCCCTGCCCGCACAGGTGGCGCAGGCCACCGAGATGCGCGATCTGGCAGATGCGCTTGCCTTATCGGTGCAGCATCTGACCTCGATCATGCGGCGTGACCCCGAACAATCGGAAAGCACGGCCCGCCTCTTGCGGGATATGTCGCTGCCGCAGTTGTGCTTGAGCCTCGGGCGCGCTACGGCCCTGATCGATACGCTGGCCAAGCGGTTGGCGTCCGGAGAATAGCCATGAACACCCGCCTGCCGATGATCTTTATCGTCGCGACACTGATCATCGACTCGATGGGCATCGGGCTGATCATCCCCGTGATGCCGCAACTGCTGGAAGAAGTGACAGGGCTTGGTCTGGCCGAGGCCGCGATCTGGGGGGGCCTGCTGACGGCGGTTTTCGCCGCGATGCAATTTCTCTGCGGCCCGCTTATCGGAAACCTCTCGGACCGTTTCGGGCGCCGACCTGTTCTTTTGGCGTCTCTTTTTGCGCTGGGTATCGACTATCTGGTCATGGCGGCAGCGGGCACCATCTGGCTTTTGTTGGCGGGCCGCGTGGTCAGCGGCATTACGGCCGCGACCCCAGCCACCGCAAATGCCTTTGTCGCCGATATTTCCAAACCCGCAGAAAAGGCCGCGCGGTTCGGCCTTTTGGGCGCAGCCTTTGGCACGGGTTTCGTGTTGGGCCCAATGATGGGCGGGCTGTTGGCGGGCTACGGCACGCGCGCACCTTTTATCGCCGCAGCCGTGCTGGCGTTGGCCAATACCGCCTTTGGCTATTTCGTCATGCCTGAAACGGTGACCCGCGAAAAACGCCGTTCTTTCAGCCTGCGGCGCGCCAACCCGCTGGGTGCCTTTGCGGCGCTGGGGCATCTCAAAGGTTTTACATGGCTTTTTGCGCTGACCTTCGTGATGAACGTCGCCAATATGGTCTACCCCGCGATCTGGCCCTTTTGGGGCGCCGAGCGGTTCGGCTGGTCGCCGGGGCAGATCGGCCTGTCGCTGACGGTCTACGGTATGGCCGTTGTGGTCTCGCAGGCGGTGATCGTCAAACCGGCGATTGCCAAGTTGGGCGAGGTGCGCGCGATCTTTGCCGCGCTGGTTATCGGCGTGATCAGCCTTTCGATCTTCGGTTTCATCGCGAGCGGTCCTTGGGCCATGGCGCTGGTCGTGGTTTCGTCACTGGGCGGAATTGGCTGGCCTGCGCTGATGTCACTGATGTCAAGCCGCACGCCCGCCGATCAGCAGGGCGAATTGCAGGGGCTATTGACCTCGCTCGGCTCGGCTGCGGCCTTTGTTTCGCCACCGCTGATGACATGGGTCTTCTTCCGCTTCAGCCGCGACGGCGCCAGCATCTATCTGCCCGGCGCACCCTATCTGCTGGCCGCGATCCTGACGCTGGCCTGCATTGCGCTTTTCGTGTTCGGCAACGCGCGGGAAACAGCGCAATCGCGACAATAGGCGTCGTTCAGGGGCAAGAAGCCCATCTGTCTGCTGTCAGGCTCGCGCTTGACAGCTTTCGGAGGGATTGATGGCCAAAGTCAAAGCAGCGGTGTGCCACGCATTCGGGCAGCCCCTTGTGATCGAAGAGGTTGACCTGCGCGCGCCGGAGATGGGCGAGGTCGAGGTTCGACTGGGCGCGGTGGCAATCTGCCATTCGGATATCAGTTATATGGATGGCGGCTGGGGTGGGTCCTTGCCCGCTGTCTATGGCCACGAGGCCGCAGGCATCGTCACCGCCATTGGCGAAGGCGTGCACGGGATCAAGGCGGGCGACCGCGTGGTGGTCACGCTGATCCGCGCTTGCGGGTCCTGCCCATCCTGTTCGGGCGGCCATCCTTATTCATGCGAAACACCCTATGACGGCGACGCGGGGCCGCTGAAAACCGCCGAGGGCGGAAAGCTGCATCAGGCAATGGCCTCGGGCGCCTTTGCCGAGCGGGTCGTGGTCGACCAGAGTCAGGTTGTGACCGTGGCGGATGACATTCCCTTTGATGTGGCATCGTTGCTGGCCTGTGGCGTTATCACCGGCATTGGCGCGGTGGTGAACGCGGCACAGGTGCGGCCCGGTCAGGACGTCGTGGTCATCGGGGCGGGCGGCGTGGGGCTGAACGCGGTGCAGGGCGCGCGCATCGCCGGTGCGCGGCGGATCGTGGCTGTGGATATGAGCGAGGCCAAGCTGGAAATGGCCCGCGAATTCGGCGCGACCGATGGCGTGCTGGCCACCGCCGGAAACCCCGCCAAAGAGGCGGTCGAGCTTTTGGGACGGCGCGCTGATTGGGTCTTTGTCACCGTGGGGTCGGCCAAGGCCTATGATCAGGCGATCGATTATATCGGGCGGCGCGGCAATATCGTGCTGGTGGGCATGCCGCACACCGGTCAGGCCTCGAGCTATGAGCTGGGTAATCTGGCTGCGTGGTCGCAGGGCATGGTCGGATCGAAGATGGGCAATACCGTCATCAAACGCGACATCCCCTGGATGGTCGATATGTATCGGCAAGGGCGCCTGAAACTGGACGAGCTGGTCTCGGGGCGTTGGCGGCTTGAGGACATCAACACCGCCATTGCCGATACCAAGACCGGTGCGGCCAAGCGCAATGTGATCTTGTTTGACTGAAGAAAGGGGGGCGCTGCCCCCCGTCCGCGAAACGCGGACTCCCCCCGGGATATTTGGGGGCCTCGGAGAGGAAAGGCAGAGACATGAAGCTCGACAAGCTTGAGGTGATCATCACCACACCCCCCGCACCCGGTTGGGGCGGGCGCTATTGGATCTTCGTCAAACTGACGACCGACACGGGCGTGGTGGGCTATGGTGAATGCTATGCCTCGACGGTTGGCCCCGCGGCGATGGAAGCCGTGATCGGTGATGTATTCGGGCGGCATATGGCCGGCGAGAACCCCGAGAATATCGAGATGATGTTCCGCCGCGTCTATTCATCGGGCTTCACCCAGCGGCCGGATCTGACGGTGATGGGGGCATGGTCGGGTCTGGAGATCGCCTGTTGGGATATTCTGGGCAAGGATCGCGGGCGGCCGGTCCACGCGTTGATCGGCGGCATGGTGAACGACCGACTGCGGGCCTACAGCTATCTTTACCCGACGCGGGCGCATCACAAACTGCCCGATTTCTGGGTCAATGCCGAAGCCAGCGCAGAGGCCGCCAAGGATTATGTCGCGCGCGGCTACACGGCGGTAAAGTTCGACCCCGCCGGCCCCTACACGATACGGTCAGGGCATATGCCCTCGATGCGCGACATTTCGCGCTCTGCCGATTTCTGCGCCAAGATACGCGGCGCCGTGGGCGACCGTGCCGATCTGCTCTTTGGGACGCATGGGCAGTTTTCAACGGGCGGCGCCATCCGCATGGGGGCCGCGATCGAGCCCTATTCCCCGCTTTGGTATGAAGAACCCGTTCCGCCTGACCAGATGGACAGCATGGCCGAGGTCGCGGCTGCGGTGAAAATCCCTGTGGCGACGGGTGAGCGACTGACCACGCGCGCCGAATTTGCGGCCGCATTGCGCGGTGGCGCGTCGATCCTGCAGCCCGCGCTGGGGCGGTCAGGCGGGATCTGGGAGACGCGCAAGATCGCCGCGCTGGCCGAGGTGCAGAACGCGCAAGTCGCACCGCATCTTTATGCGGGGCCTGTCGAATGGGCCGCCAATATCCAGCTGGGTGCCGCGATTCCGAACCTGTTGATGGTGGAAACCATCGAGACCAAGTTCCACGCCGCACTGATCAAGAACAGCCTTGTCGTCGATAACGGCTATGTGCCGGTGCCGACCGCACCGGGCCTGGGGATCGAGTTCGACGAGGATCTGGCGCGGGCCCATCCCTACACCGGCACCGGCCTGCATCTGGAAATGCAGGCAGCGCCCGTGTCGTATCAGGAAGAAAACGTCTTTGAGGGTGGCGCGCCGGTCAGGGACTAGGCGCAGACCTATCTAGGGCCATTCGATGCGCACCATCACCTCGTTGCGCCGCATGAAAGGCGGGGTGAAGGGCCCGTTATAGGTGGCCCTGATGGGACCGGACAGCATGGTGACGCCAGCCGCGGTCAGTTGCGCAAGCAATGCCGTGGATTGCCTGTCGGCGTTCTGATCGGTCGCGCGGCCCGCGTAGCGGCTGACCGCGTAATAGCCGCCCTTGACCACGACAAGCCTGACGGCCGGATCGGTGGGTTGCGGCGCGGTTGCCAAGGTGAAGCTGTCTGGCAGGAAGAATTGCATGTAGCGTCCGGTTCCGCTTGCCGCCTGTGCGACGGGCACCGTCATGGCGATCTTTTCCGCCTGCGCGACGGGCACGGTCATTGCAACTTTTGACGCCCCTTGGTTGGCACCCGAAATATAGCGAAACAGCTTGCCGAAGGCGAAGTTCTCGCCCGCAGCCTGCTCTACCTGCGCGGCGATCCTGTCGGCATAAAGCCGCACTTCGAAACCGTCGCCTTGGTGGACGACCTCGTATCTTGGTTCTTCATAGGCCATCGATTTTCCACCAGCGAGAATGGCAAGAGCCGCAAACAGCCCCAGCAGTAATGGTTTTGCGCGTGCGAATACCTTCATGCCGATGAGATAGGCCGAGCGATGCCGTCTTCAAATCCGCAAGGCAAAATGGCGCATGGCCATCACGTCAGGCGTTGAAAACTGGCGATCCCGCGAGGACTCGAACCCCGAACCTGCTGATTAGAAGTCAGCTGCTCTATCCAGTTGAGCTACGGGACCGCTTGGGCAAAGACATAAAGGCGCGTCGGCGCCGGAGCCAGAGATTTCGGGCTCAGTGCGTCCAGGGCGTGCGACGATTGGTGGCAAAGTTTTCGCCATAACCCATGGGGCGCAGATTGGCTTCGCGCGATTGCGGGTCCTGCACGATCGCCTCAAGGCCCATCTCTTTGGCATAGGCGATGGCGGCGTCTTTGGTGTCGAACTTCAGCCGCACCTGCGTCTGGGTATCGCCCGACGAGGTCCAGCCCATCAGCGGATCGACCTCGCGCGCCGATGCGGGCGCATATTCCAGAACCCAGACCTTGGACTTGGCCATGCCCGAGGACATTGCGGTCTTGGCGGGGCGGTAGATTCTGGCGCGCATCGGGATACTCCTCGCATTCACGCGGGTCTTATCCCGAAAACTGCGGCAAAGCGCAAGCGTTTGCCCGCATTCGCGGGCAGGCTTGAAGCAGAACAAAATGTGCACAATTGTAGGGACGCGCCCCCGGAGAGCCAGATGCACAACAACCGCCCCGACGAAATGCCCATGCAGCAGTCGACACCCCATCGCCGCGACAAGCTGGAGGGGGGGCATGCCTTTGTCATGAAGACCGAGTTCCGACCGGCGGGCGACCAGCCCACCGCAATTGCGGAACTGGTGGCAGGCGTTCAGGACGGCGAACGCAATCAGGTGCTTTTGGGCGCGACCGGCACCGGCAAGACATTCACCATGGCCAAGATCATCGAGGCGACCCAGCGGCCCGCGATCATCCTTGCGCCGAACAAGACGCTGGCCGCCCAGCTTTATGGCGAGTTCAAGGGCTTCTTTCCCGACAACGCGGTCGAGTATTTCGTCAGCTACTATGACTACTACCAACCCGAGGCCTATGTCCCGCGGTCGGACACCTATATCGAGAAGGAATCCCAGATCAACGAACAGATCGACCGCATGCGCCACTCGGCCACGCGGGCGCTGTTGGAGCGCGACGATGTGATCATCGTGGCCTCGGTGTCGTGCATCTACGGTATCGGTTCCGTCGAAACCTATTCGGCGATGACGCAGGATCTTTACGTGGGCAAGGTCTATGACCAGCGGCAAATCATGGCCGATCTGGTGGCGCAAGCCTATCGCCGCAACGACGCGGCCTTTGCCCGCGGCAGCTTTCGCGTGCGGGGCGACAGCCTTGAAATCTGGCCCGCCCACCTAGAGGACCGCGCTTGGCGTATGTCGTTTTTTGGCGAGGAATTGGAGTCAATTACCGAGTTTGACCCCCTGACAGGCAAGAAAACGGATAGTTTCGAGAAAATCCGTGTCTATGCCAACAGTCACTACGTCACCCCCCGCCCCACGTTGCAACAAGCGTCAAAGTCCATCAGGGCCGAGTTGAAACTGCGGCTGGACCAGTTGGTGGGCGAGGGCAAATTGCTAGAGGCGCAGCGGCTGGAACAGCGCACCAACTTTGATCTCGAGATGATCGAGGCCACGGGTTCCTGCGCGGGGATCGAAAACTATTCGCGCTATCTGACGGGCCGCGCGCCGGGCGAACCGCCGCCCACGCTCTTCGAGTTCATCCCCGACAACGCCATCGTCTTTGCCGATGAAAGCCATGTCAGCGTGCCCCAGATCGGCGGCATGTATCGCGGCGACTACCGCCGCAAATTCACGCTTGCCGAACACGGGTTCCGTCTGCCGTCCTGCATGGACAACCGCCCGCTCAAGTTCGAGGAATGGGACGCCATGCGTCCGCAATCGGTGTTTGTCAGCGCCACGCCCTCGGCGTGGGAACTGGATCAGACGGGTGGCGTTTTCACCGAACAGGTGATCCGCCCCACCGGACTTTTGGACCCGATGGTCGAGATCCGCCCCGTGGGGATGCAGGTCGATGATCTCTTGGACGAGGTGCGCCGCGTGGCCGCTGCCGGTTTCCGCACGCTGGTGACGACGCTGACCAAACGCATGGCCGAGGACCTGACCGAATACATGCACGAACAGGGCATCCGCGTGCGCTACATGCACAGCGACATCGACACATTGGAACGGATCGAAATCCTGCGTGACTTGCGGCTGGGCGCCTTTGACGTGCTGATCGGGATCAACCTCTTGCGCGAAGGTCTGGATATTCCCGAATGCGGGCTGGTGGCTATTCTGGACGCCGACAAAGAGGGGTTTTTGCGGTCAGAGACCTCGCTGGTGCAAACCATCGGCCGCGCCGCGCGCAACGCCGAAGGCCGCGTCATCATGTATGCCGACCGCATCACCGGCAGCATGGAACGCGCGCTGGCCGAAACCGACCGCCGTCGCGCCAAGCAGATGGCCTATAACATCGAACACGGGATCACGCCCGCCACGGTCAAGAAGAACGTCGAGGACATTCTGGCGGGCCTCTATCAGGGCGACACCGACCAGTCGCGCGTCACCGCCAAGATCGACAGACCCATGCACGGGGCCAATCTGGAATCCCACCTCGATGGGCTGCGGCTGCAAATGCGCAAGGCGGCCGAAAACCTCGAGTTCGAAGAGGCTGCGCGGATCAGGGACGAAATCAAGCGGCTGGAGACGGTCGATCTGGTGATCTCGGACGACCCCTTGGCGCGGCAATCGGCGGTGGACGACGCCGTAGAGGATGCGCGGAAGGCCTCGGGCCGTTCAACGGCTGGAAGGCCGGGACAAAGGGGTGGCAAGGCGCGGAGGGGGCGGTAATAATAGACAGA
>JAHEBS010000160.1 GCA_024642145.1 Marivivens sp. | reverse complement strand
CAATATTCAGCAAAACAAAGAGAAAAGGCCGCCTAAGGCGACCCATCAAAATCAGTAAAAATGGTATGGTGGCGGAGACGAAGGGATTCGAACCCTCGAGACGGTTTCCCGCCTGCACCCTTAGCAGGGGTGTGCCTTCGACCACTCGGCCACGTCTCCGCCGCCCGATTTATTGAAGTGGACGCTTGGGGGCAAGGGGAAAAGGACGGGGCATTGACTTGCGTGTGTTTCCCTTTGAGGGTCGCGGCAACCGACACTTTGGGGGACGACATGACCCGCACGCCGCTTCGTATCGACAGGGCCGAAATTCGGCTGGTCCGCCTGCCTCTGGTGACGCCGTTTACCATCTCGACAGGCACGATGACGGAAAAGCTGTTTCCGCTGCTGACGCTTTATGCGGGCGGGCTCGAGGGCTATGCCGAAGGGGTCATGGACCCCCTGCCCGACTATCTGGACGAAACACTGGCGGGCTCACTATCACTGCTGCGCGATGCGCTGTTGCCTGCTGTCGTCGGACAGAGCTTTGCCAACCCCGAGGCGCTGGAACCACTGCTCACACCTTGGCGGGGCCATCGCATGGCCTTGGCCATGGTGGAAATGGCGTTTTGGGATCTCTGGGCCAAGTCGCTTGATCTGCCATTGCAGACGGTTCTTGGCGGCAATGGCGACGCCATCGATGTGGGCGTAAGCCTTGGCATCGGACCGATCGACAGCACGATCGACCGCGTCGCCAGCCATCTGGAACAAGGCTACAAACGCATCAAGCTCAAGATCAAGCCGGGCCACGACATCGCGCTGATCCGTGCCGTCAGGGATGCTTTTCCTCAGGCGCGGCTCAGTCTGGATGCCAATTCCTGCTATACCCTTGCCGATAGCGCGCTCTTGGCGCGGCTGGACGACTTTGCGCTGGATTATATCGAACAGCCCCTGGCGTGGAACGACATCCACGATCACGCGACACTACAACACCGGATCCGGACGCCGATCTGCCTTGACGAGAGCCTCAAGAGTGCGCGCGAGGCGCGGTTGGCGCTGATGCTGGATGCCACACGGGTCATCAACATCAAAGTCGGGCGTTCCGGCGGCTATCTGGAATCCAAGCGCATCCACGACCTCGCCCGCGCCTTTGACGTGCCGGTCTGGTGTGGCGGGATGCTGGAAAGCGGGATCGGGCGGGCGCATAACATCCATCTCTCGACCTTGCCGGGCTTTACCAAGCCGGGCGATACCTCGTCCTCGAGCCGCTATTTCACACGCGACATCACCAACGAACGGCTGGAAAGCGTCGATGGCCGCATGGCCGTGCCACAGGGTGCGGGTATTGGCGTGACGCTGGACCGTGCCTTCCTCGACAGCGTCGCAACCGCGCCCGAGGTCTTCAAATGACCGACGTTGTTTTCCGCGACCTTCACGGCATGGATGAAATGCTGGCTGCCGAAGACCTGCAATGGGCTGTCTGGGGCAAGGATGACAAGGCCGACCCCGGTGATCTGATGCTGGTGATCCAGCACGAAGGCGGGCTTGTCGGCGGGGCTTTCGTGGACGGGCGGCTGATGGGCTATGTCTTTGGCTTTCCCACGCGCGAGGATGGCATCCAGCATTCGCATCGCTTGGCCGTCCATCCCGACGCGCGCGGGCTGGGGCTGGGGCTCAGGCTCAAATGGTATCAGCGCGACTGGTGTCTGGCGCGCGGCATTAACCATGTGCGCTGGACCTATGACCCGCTGCGCGTGCCGAATGCGGCGCTGAACATCAACCGACTAGGCGCTGTGGCCTCGACCTATCTGGCGGATTACTACGGCGCGATGAAGGGCATTAACGCAGGCGCGCCCTCGGACAGGCTGATGGCGGATTGGTTCCTCGATAGCCCGCGTGTTGCCGCGCGCGCCGAGGGCCGCGACGCGCCGGACGAAGGCGATCCCGAGATGTGGGTCGCTCTGCCCGAGGATTTTGGCGCCATGCTGACAGCGGCGCCCGAGGCCGCCAATGAGGCGCGATTGTCAAACCGTGCGGCGCTGACAGCCGCATTCGAACGCGGGCTGGTGATCCGCAGCTTCGATGCCGCAAAACGGCAATACGGTCTGTTCCGTCAAAACGCCTGACCGATTTCAGGACGTGCGCGCCTCGAGTGGCACCGAGTTTCTGACCTTCTGCGCCATGTCCTGACTGAAACGGGCCACGACCGCGTTCCTGAGCGTGCGGGATTTGTCCATGGCGCGCCGCAATCGGCTGGCCTCCCATGTTGCATAGACCGCGCCCGCCGGAACGCTCACCGTGGCGCTGGCCGTGCCACCGTGCAAAAGCATGATTTCGCCCGCAAAGGCTGGCCCCGCCGCGTTGTAACGCGCGCCGCGCTTGGTCACACTGAAACTGTCGGACTCGATGAAATAAAGGTTGTCCGATGCTGCGTCCTCTTGCAGCAAGACGGTTTCCTCGGTGGCCTCGGACCAACTTGCCATGCGGATGACCCGCCGAAACTGCCCGGGCGAGAGCGTTTCGAAATTGCGAAAGACCTCTTTTTCACGCGCCGACATGAAAAGCGTCGAACGCTCGATCACGATGACCGAAATGATGAAACCGTTGATGGATATCAGCGTCAGGCTGGTTACGACCGGCCCGAAAATCGGCGGGGTCTGCAGCAGGTAAAAGGCAATGTCAAAACCCGACCCGCAAAGGATAAGGCCGCGCAACACCAATTCGTCCCGCACCAGAAAACCCGCCGCCTTGAAGGCGAGCCCTATGAAAATCAGGTAGACGAATGGTTGCGTGAACATCCGGCGGGCCACCCTGTTGTTCAGGCAGCCTAGCCGTCAAGTCGGGCCGCAAACAACCCGCTGATTGGCCGATCTACTTTGAATGCAGGAAGTGCATGACATCGCCATCCTTGACGATGTAGCTTTTACCCTCGGCGCGCAACTTGCCCGCATCGCGTGCGCCGGTCTCGCCCTTGCAGGTGACATAGTCATCAAAGCCGATGGTTTCGGCACGGATGAAACCCTTTTCAAAATCACCGTGGATCTCGCCAGCAGCCTGCGGCGCGGCGGTGCCCGCCGTGATGGTCCATGCACGGGCCTCTTTGGGGCCAACGGTGAAATAGGTCTGCAGGTGCAACAGCGCATAGCCCGCGCGGATCAAGCGATCGAGACCGGCTTCGTGCAGACCCATTTCCTCAAGGAACATGGCCTGTTCTTCGGTGTCGAGTTGGCTGATCTCTTCCTCGATACGGGCCGAAATCACGACATGGCTGTTACCTTCGGCGGCGGCCATCGCGGCGACCTTGGCCGAGAATGCATTGCCTTCGGCTGCGGCAGATTCCTGCACGTTGCAGACATAGAGAACCGGTTTCGAGGTCAGCAGTTGCAGCATGTTCCACTGCTTCTTGTCCTCATCGGCAATCTTGACGGTGCGGGCGGGACGACCCTCGTTCAATGCCTCTTGCGCGGCTTTGAGCAGGCGTTCCTGATCCAGCGCCTCTTTGTCGCCGCCCTTGAGCTTGCGCTGCAGGTTGGCAAGACGGCGCTCGACGCTTTCAAGGTCCGCCAGCATCAGCTCGGTCTCGATGGTCTGGGCGTCGGCCACGGGGTCGATGCGACCCTCGACATGGGTGATATCGCCGTCCTCGAAGCAACGCAGCACATGGGCGATGGCGTCAACCTCGCGGATATTGGCGAGAAACTGGTTGCCGAGGCCCTCGCCTTTGGAGGCACCCTTCACCAGACCGGCAATGTCGACAAAAGTCATGCGGGTCGGGATGATCTGCTTGGATCCCGCGATGGCGGCCAATTGGTCCAGCCGCGCATCAGGCACGGCCACGTCGCCCACGTTGGGCTCGATCGTGCAGAAGGGAAAGTTCGCGGCCTGTGCGGCGGCGGTGCGGGTCAGCGCGTTGAAGAGGGTCGATTTGCCTACGTTCGGCAGACCGACGATACCCATCTTGAAACCCATGTCCCGCTCCTGTTTTTGCTGGCTGCGGCGCTCATAGTGCCTGCGTCCCGCCAAGGCAAGGTGCGGCTCAGGCGAAGGCCACCTGCACCACGGGCGGCAGATGGGACGACAGCATGACCCAGCTTTCGCCGCCATCATCCGACGTCCAGACGTTGCCGGTGGTCGAGCCCATCACCAGCCTCTCGCCCGTATCATCGACCGCAAGGCCATGACGATAGACCAGATCCCATGATTGTTCCGGCAGACCCCTGTTCAGAACCTTGAATGTCTTGCCGCCGTCGTCGGTGCGCGTGACCACGAACTTGCCGTCGACCGGCACGCGATAGGCGTCGCGGATCGCGGGGACGAACCACGCGGTGTCGGGCTTGGTCGGATGCGCCGCCACGGTAAAGCCAAAGGTCGAAGGCCCCGCCTTTGGGATCACCTCAAAGGTCGCGCCACCGTCGTCAGAGACATAGATACCGCAGTGATGCTGGCACCAGATACGGTCGGGGTTTGTGGGGGCCGCAGCCATCAGATGCGGGTCCTGACCCACCGGATCATCCCATTTCTCGGGCGGCAGGTATTCGGCCATCATGCCCTTGCCGACGACCGTCCAGTTCTGCCCGCCGTCACGCGTCCGCCAACTGCCCGCGCAGGAAATGCCGATCAGGATATGGTCGCTATCGCGTGGATCGACCATGATCGAGTGGATGCCCGCATGGTCATAACCGCCACCGAACCAGCCGGGACGCGAGGGTTGGTTCCACATGGGTTCGTTGATCTGCCAGCTTGCGCCCTTGTCACGGCTGACAAAGAGGCCACCGGGGATCGTGCCGCACCACAGCGTGCCGGGCCGGTCATTGCCCCCCGGAACCAGCGACCAGATCAGCTCGACCGCCGGCGCGTCGGGCTCGTCCGAGGGCGGGCAGGCCGGAACCGGCAGTTCCTGCCATGTGACCCCATCATCGTCCGAGCGATGCAGTTTGACCCCGAAATGCCCATGCGCCAGCGCCACGTAAATGGCCCCGTCGCGCGGGTCGGTCAGCGCATAGGTCACGGGCTCTGCCAGAAAGGCGGGCTCGCGGCTCATCACCCATCTGGTCCCCTCGCGGTGATAGAAAAACAACCCCTTGCGGGTGGCGATGCGCAACTTGTCCAAGGCTCAACCTCCTGAAAGGGCCTGCATGATATAGATCTCGCTGTCGGGTCGAACAGGGTCCGACAACCGCAGCCGGTCTTTTACGGTTTCGCCATCGACGAACAGGGTCACGTGTTTGCGAACCCGCCCCTGTTCGTCAAGGATATAGCTGCGAAAGATGGGATCATCGGCCATAGCCGCCGCCAGCACCGCGCCGACGGTGGCGCCTGCTGTCTCGGGGAACGGCGTATCCCTGTGTTTGCCGACATAGGCGCTGTATCGAATGCGAGCCATCGGATTTCCTTGGTGACAGGTCATTTTGACACGAAGCCGCCGCGCGTCAAAGGATTTGCTTGCCCCCGTTTGGTCCGGCGGCGACAGTGACCTGCAACACCGAGGAACCATCATGCCGACACACCCCTATCTGCATTTTCAGGGTCAATGCACCGAGGCCATGACCTATTACGCCGATGTTTTTGGCGGCACCAATCTGCAGATCATGCCCTATGCCAGCCAGCCGGCTTTCAAGGACAATCCTGATGCCGCAGGTCGCGCCATGCATGCGCAACTTACCATCGGGGACGGCACGCTCATGGCGTCCGACTTTCCACCGGGCGTTGCGGGCGAGGGGCAAAAGGCCGTGTCGATCATGCAAGCCTTGCCCGACTTTGCCGTGGCCAAGGCCGCTTTCGACAAATTGGCCGATGGCGGCCAAGTGATCGAGCCCTTTGCCCCCAGTTTCTTTGCCGCTGGTTTTGGCATGGTGCGCGACCGTTTCGGCAGCCATTGGATCATCACCGCCATGGCCTGAGCGGCATTGCATTTCGCCGACGCATGGGCGACACCCTTTCGACGGTTTCAAAGAGGACAGCATGACCAGGATCGACGCCAAATTCGCAGAACTGCGCGCCGAGGGCCGCAAAGCCTTTGTTGCCTATGTGATGGCAGGCGATCCGGACTATGAAACCTCGCTGGAAATCGTCAAAGGCATGCCTGCGGCGGGCGTCGATGTCATCGAACTGGGCCTGCCCTTCACCGATCCCATGGCCGACGGCCCGACGATCCAGTTGGCGGGCCAGCGCGCGCTTGAAGGCGGCATGACGCTGGAAAAGACGCTGCAGATCGTGCGCGAGTTGCGCAAGGGCGACGACAAAACGCCGGTGGTGGTGATGGGCTATTACAACCCCATCTATTCGCGCGGCGTTGACCGTTTTCTGGCCGATGCCAAGGCCGCGGGCGTTGACGGGCTGATCGTGGTGGATCTGCCGCCCGAA
>JAHEBS010000159.1 GCA_024642145.1 Marivivens sp. | reverse complement strand
GCGCCATGCCCTGCAGGGCCTTCTGCCGGACAATGTGGTCTGGAGGCGCGACAAAGAGCATCTGGGTTTTGACCTGACGTCCGCGGTTTTGCGGTCGTCCAACCATTTCTGGGAACAGATGGTGTCGGGACAAAGTCAGCTTGATGGGCGCACGCGATGGAAACTCCCCCAAGAGGGTTTGCAGGCTGCCCTGCAGCCCGAACAGAGTCGCAACACATTGCGGGTTATCTCGAACGTGATGTTCTTGTCTGGATTGACCGATCTTGCCTGAAAGACCTTGCAAATTTCGCGCCTCTTAGAGGCTAGCCAAGCATGATTGACGGGCTCTGGGCTCACTGACTTTATGCGGCGACGAGGACATGATCCCATGCCACAGTCTCGTGCCCTGGCCAAAGCCAAACGGGGCGAGGAACCAAGTCTGGTGGGATTATCCGGTGTTGAAAGGCACCTGTAATGCGTATAGGATCGAGACTGCATTTGAGCTTTTAGGGCTAGGCTTCGTGGCTTGGTCTTGCATTTTGGAGTGGTTGAGATGACTGACGCGGATCATAAGGCAGTTGCTACCTACGTGCGCCCACAACTGGTCGTCATCGGCGATATGCTGGATCTGACCCACGCAGGCACACAGGGTTCATGTGAAGCACTTTCGACCACGGGCAAGAGTTGCACCACGGTCGTCGGTGGCTCTACTGCCAAACGCAAATAACGATCCTGCCCACGTTCATTGACCGCGCAAACAGCCTGCTTTTGCAGTTTGGTTCTGCGTGGCAAGTCGTTACCCAGCCCTATTCAGCCGACGCTAAGGTTGACCTGCGTTTGTTGGGGCTGGAAGCGCGCTTTGACTGGGAAAACAGAAACTGCTTGGTGACGCTTGAAGACGCGTTGCACCCCAACTTGGCCGAGCATGTTTTGTTGGATGCCTTGCTCCCGTGCATTCTGGGAATTGAGGGGCGTGCAGTCATCCACGGAGCAACTCTCGCCCAATTTGACGACGGGTTTGTGCTTGTCGGACGCACTGGGCAAGGCAAATCGACCCTCACAGCCAGCCTCATGGGCGACGGTTTCACGAACCTTGGCGACGATGCGGCGATAATCGAAGTTGTGTCAGGATCGGCCACAGCAAGACCAATCTATCCCAGCCTGCGATTGATGGAAGATTCAGCGCGCGCGCTAGATATGGAAACGGAAGGTGCCGAGTTGGTCCCCGGGCCAAGGCAGAAACTTCGCTTCGCTCATTCAGGCAAAACACGGACCGAAGTCCTTTTGCGTGCCATCTTCGTTCTGGATCCAGCGCCCGATAGTCAGCCAAATCTTACCCGATTAAACCTAAATGAGGCCGTTCGCGCCGTGATCCTCAGCTCTTTCAGGGTGAACCATCAGCAGTCGGCATCGGAGCGAAAGTCCCTTTTCCAGAATGCCACAGAAATCGTTGCTGCGGTCCCTGTCTTCCGCCTGAGCTACCCGCACGACTATAGCCTTTTGCCTCAGATCCACGACCTGATCCGTGCGACGCTCGATGATCTCCAATTGGACGACAACCGCCGATAGGAAAGTCCGTCCACATCACCTACAAAGTGGCCTTTACAGTCCATGTGTTGTCCGACCGTCGTTTTTTCCGTCTGCACCATATGACGGGTGACCGATCGGCGGCCTTGGCCATCGGAACCTCTGCTGACGTTAACGATCGGGCATCGCGCCGCATCTGTGAGGGCTGGCAAGCGCAGATCGGGCTGGATCAGGGACTGGCAGAGACCTACCAATGGTATTGCGATAATGCCGAAACCTTTCGCCGCTGAGTGAATAGCATGACCAATTTGATCCATCCCGTCCTCCTCTGCGGCGGTTCCGGCACAAGGCTCTGGCCCCTTTCGCGCAAATCCTACCCTAAACAGTTCGTCAAACTGATCGGGGACGAGAGCCTTTATCAAGCCTCGGCGCGACGCCTGTCCGGCAAGGGGTTTGCGGCACCTTCCATTGTCACTGCCGCTGATTTCCGATTCGTAGTTCTGGAACAATTGGCGGCCCTTGAAATCGCCGCTGCCGATATCCTGATCGAGCCATCCGCCAAGAATACCGCGGCCGCCATTTGCGCCGCGGCTCTGGCGCTGGAGGCCCGCGCACCCGGCGCCTTGATGCTGGTCGCACCTTCCGATCACGTGATCCCCGAGGGCGACCGTTTCCGCGCGGCCATCCACGCAGCCGCCCCCGCCGCGGCAGGTGGCCGGATTGTCACCTTCGGTATCCGCCCGGATCGACCCGAGACCGGTTATGGTTGGCTCGAGCTGTCAGCGCCGACGCCGGATTTTGCGCCCGAACCACAACCGCTGCGCGGGTTTGTCGAAAAACCCGATCTGAACAAGGCTAAAGACCTTCTTGCTGGGGGTATGCATCTTTGGAACGCGGGCATTTTTCTCTTTTCGACAACGGTGATCCTCGAGGCCTTTGCCGCCTATGCGCCCGATGTGCTGACCGGAACCCGCGCCGCCATTGAGGCAGCTGAAAAGGACCTGTCCTTTACCCGCCTCGCGCCCACGCCTTGGGGTAAATTGCCCGACATCTCGATTGACTATGCGGTGATGGAACGGGCGCCCAATCTGACCGTAGTCCCCTATGCGGGCGCTTGGTCCGATCTGGGCGACTGGCAGGCCGTTTGGCGCGATGGCAAGCCAGATGCCCTCGGCACGGTGACCAGCGGCCCCGCAACCGCGTTGGATTGCACCGACACACTGCTGCACGCCACCAACGAGGGCCAACATCTTGTTGGTATCGGGCTGAAGGACATCATCGCCGTTGCCATGCCAGACGCCGTGCTGGTGGCGCATAAGGATCGCGCGCAAGAGGTCAAACAGGCAGTCGCCGCCCTCAAGGCCAAGGCTGTGGCGCAGGCCGAGACCTTGCCGCGCGACTACCGGCCATGGGGCTGGTATGAAAGTCTGGTGGTCGGACCCCGTTTTCAGGTGAAACGCATCGTCGTGCATCCTGGCGCGGCACTCAGCCTACAAAGCCACCACCACCGCGCCGAGCACTGGATCGTAGTCGAGGGCACGGCCAAGGTCACAATCGACGCCAAAGTAACCCTGATCGCTGAAAACCAGTCGGTCTATATTCCGCTTGGCGCGGTCCATCGTCTGGAAAACCCGGGCAAGGTTCTGTTGACCCTGATCGAGGTGCAGACAGGCAGTTACCTCGGCGAGGATGACATCATCCGTTACGAAGATGTCTACGCCCGCGGTCAGGGCGCCAAGGGTTAACGCGGGAAAACGCAAACACATTCCGTCCCTCGGACTCATCCCGCCGCGACCGCAGCGGGTCGGACAAGCTGACCGCGCAGTGCCGGTGGTTTGGGCACAAACCACGCCGACTTTGCAGCGAAACCTGTGCGCGGATTGACTGTCAAAGTGGCCCTTGGGCAGATGCCGCAAACGCGATGCATGCGTTTTCCTGCGCCGCCCCACGGAAATGGTTTCCAGAATAACGCTTGCCACAATCCATGGCTGAGGAATATCCCTTTTCCACACCATCCGCGTGTCATCCATTCCTCGGAAATGTTGGAATATGAAATGAAACCGGTTCTGCTTTCTGTTCTGTTGCGTGATCTTGATATTTCCAGCGCCGGCCGAAGCGCATGACGAAAAGCGGTAACGCTGCAGGCCTGTTTATGGGTGTAGGCCTTGGGGTCGATGCAATAGGTCATTGCTACGCGATTGCCTCGCTGGTTTTTGCGGGGCCGCTAGTCGGGGGTCTGCAGACCGGCACTGTCGTCTTTCTGGCATCAACCATCGCCGTCACCCTCGCCCTTTCGCGCTGGGGTGGCCTGCCCGGGGCCTTTGGCATCGCGCAGGATTCCTCGATCGCAATTGTCGCGGTTGCGGCGGCAACGGCAGCAGCGGCTGTCGCCGCGAAGGGTGAAGACCCCGTTCCCACGGGCCTTATGATCGTGGGACTTTCGGCGGTGCTGTCCGGCCTTGCTTTTTTCGCGATGGGGCGGCTTGGCCTAGGGCGGATCGTGCGGGTTCTGCCTTATCCTGTTGCCTTGGGCTTTCTGGCCAGTTCGGGCTGGCTTTTGGCCCATGCGGCGCTTTCCATGGTGACTTCGGGCGAGGGTCCGGTCGGTATGGTCACAGGCCTGTTTGACCACGCCTCCGTCGCCTTGCCCGCGATCATCATGGGCATTTCGTTGATCGCGGCACTCAAGATCTGGGCAGGCGGCGGCGTTATTATGGCGGTGATCGGCGCGTTTCTAGCCGGTTTCTACGTCTTTCTCTACGCCACCGGGCACACGGTTTCAGAGGCACAAGATTTGGGGTGGCTGCCGGCCGCAGACGAAATCGGCCCGCTTGTGCGCATCAACGCGCACTTTTTCCAAGTAATCGACTGGGCCGAGATCATGCAGGTTGCGCCCAGTTTCGCGGTGATCGTCATCATCAATATCATCGCCTTTTCTCTCAACAACACCGGCGCAGAACTCGAGGCGCGGTCCGACCTCGATCTCGATCGTGAATTGCGCAGTGCGGGCCTTGCCAACGCGGCGGTCGGTCTTTTCGGCGGGGTGACCGGATTCATTTCGACGGGCGCCTATATCATGGCGCACAAACTCGGGCTTTTGGGGCGTGGCTTGACCGTTGCCTATTTGGCCGTGGTGCTGGCCGGTGTGTTTCTTGCGGTCAAAATCGTAGCCATCACGCCGGTTTTTCTGGTCGGCGGGCTTTTGCTGTTCATGGGTGCGGCGGTCTTGGAAGATTTTCTTATCGCCCCCATGCGCCGTCTGTCGTGGTTTGACCGCATGACCGTGATCACCGTTGTGGCGATCACCGCTTGGCAAGGGCTGTTCACGGCTGTCGCCGTCGGACTGGTGCTGGCACTACTGACATTTGTCATGACCTATGCCCACGTTTCGGTCGTTCGCGGCGAACTTTCCAGACGGCCGCGCAGATCGAACATAGATCGTTCGCCCGCCGAAGAGATCATTCTTCGCGAGGGCTGGCGCAGGGTTCGGCTGGCGCAGCTACAGGGTTACCTGTTCTTTGGCTCGATCGACCGCTTGATCGACAATATCTTTGACCGACTGGCTCTCGACACAGACGAAAGAACCGCCGCGCGGCCTGTATGGCTGATCATCGACTTTTCATCGGTGACAGGGATCGACACGTCGGTTTGTTCGGCGCTGGAAAAGCTTGGCTATATGGCCAATATCCGACACCTCAAGGTGCATCTTTGCGGCGCGCCTCCTGATGTCATGGATGTCATGCATCGCTGGGACGGTGATTTTGTCACCACGATCGGTTTTGTCGAACATGGCAATCTGGAAGGCGCACTTGAAACAATCGAGGCCAGCCTGCTTGCCGAGCGCCCTGAAACCGCGGCGATGGGCAATGGTCTGGAACTTTTACTCGACGCCATGGGCGAGGCGCATCCCCGCCTGCCGGAACTCGCGCGTTATTTCGAGAATGTCGCGCTTGATGATGGCGAGGTGCTGATCAACAAAGGCAGCGATACGCGTGACATCTTTGTCGTGGAAAGCGGGCGCGTTGCTGTCAGGCTCAATCTGGGCGGCGGCACTTTTGCACGCGTGCGAACCTTTACCGCAGGATCAATGGTCGGCGAAATTGCCAGCTATTTGAACTCGCCCCGCACGGCGGATGTCGTGTCGGTCGGGGCCTCGAAGGTGCAGCGTCTGCCCGAACATGCGCTTGTCTCGATCGAGCGCAATGATCGCGACCTTGCGGCGCTGTTGCACAGGATCGTCGCCCGCGGATTGGCGGAAAAGGTCATCCGCACCAACCAGCTTTTGACGGACGGCTAGCCAAGTATCGGCTTACTGCGAGGGGCCGTGACTGTGTTGGCGGTCTTTCGTGGTGTTCGCATACGCCGAAAACGCAACAGCGCGCGCTCAGGTCGTCGAAACGAAAGCTATGGATTCTCGGCTCGGTTGCTGTGCCGTCGCCCTGTTTACCGGCGAACCAGAGCGCCCGCCTTGTTCAACGCAGCGCCCTGCCATGGCGCAAGCAAAGTTCCCCTGACAGAGCCGACCACACCGTGTTCGCCGCCATCACGTTGCCGGCGGTGACCCGCGGACCAAAGGCCCGCGCCTAGCGTGTGAAGTCAAACACGGCCGTTTTCATCGTTCATCGGAAATCTTTTGACAAGTTCGGCTCACACAGACCGCGTCGCGCCGCCATCAACGCGGATGTTCTGGCCGGTGATGTAGGCAGCCCCCTGCGAGGCAAGAAAGGCGACGGTCGCGGCGATTTCCTCAGCCTTGCCATAGCGCTGCATCGGCACCCCCAAACGGCGTTCCTCTGTGGCGGGCAGGCTATCGATCCAACCGGGAAGCACGTTGTTG